>CAZMXH010000067.1:0-12015 GCA_964570165.1 uncultured Actinomycetes bacterium | reverse complement strand
GATGCCTCTACGGTGGAGTGGCCGAGAGGCGAGGCAACGGCCTGCAAAGCCGTCGACACGGGTTCGAATCCCGTCTCCACCTCGGCTGCCATTCACCTGGAGCCATGGGCGATTAGCTCAGTGGGAGAGCGCTTCCTTGACGCGGAAGAGGTCACTGGTTCAATCCCAGTATCGCCCACCCAAGATCCATTCGCTTCGATCCGGACTTCCCCAGGCGAGCGCTGAAGCTCGCTGTCAGCGTTCCTGCGTCGCGCCTTCCGCGACCTGTTTGAGGCGGTCCAGCGTCGTTCGCATCCCGAGGGTGAGGTCGGCGTCCCGGTCCTCGGTACGGAGCATGAGCCCGGTGAACCAGTTCACGACCGGATTCGCCGGCTGCACCACCTCGTAGGATTCGCGGAGCCGCGTACCGGTGCCGCTGGGCTCCAGCCGGTAGCGCCACTCCACCGTCCCTGAGCCTGGCGCGGTGCGGCGGAAGCCGAACTCGTGCCCCGGTTCGGCCGCCACCACTTCGCACGTGTTGGACCAACGGGCCACGCCGCGCCGGTTGTACCCCTTGAAACGGGCGCCCACCCTGGGGCCGCCGCCGGGGTCGAGCCACCGGCAGCGGTAGGTCTCCGGGCTCCACTCCCCCATCCTGGTGACGTCCGACACCAGTGCGTAGACGTGGCCGGGCGGCGCCTCAATGTGGGTGCTGACCTCGCCGGCTGTTGCTGGCTTCATCGCGGTCTCCTGCTCCTCCGGTGCGCGTGCCATGATCCCATGAACGGGTGCTGAAGCGAAGCCTCCTCATGACCAATGACCAGCGGGCATGGCCGGCTCAGCGGGATGATTGACCGCGGGCGCGGAAGGCGGTGACGGACATGGCGGAGGCCGCCAGCCAGGGGATGGTGCTCTTCGAAACCGCCGGTGAGCACGTCGTGTCGGAGGTGCCGATCGCTAGCCCGGACGACTCGGCGGGCGAAGTTCGGCAGGCCATGGCAGGCCGCCGCTTCGACACCCTCGTCGCCGTGGCGGTCGTGAAGGACGGTCGCCTGGCAGGCATCGTACGGCTACACGATCTGATGGCAGCGCCACCGGACCGGCCGGTCACGGACCTCATGGACCCAGCACCGGCGGTCGTGGCGCCGGGAGTCGACCAGGAGGTTGCCGCGTGGCACGCGGTGCAGCGCGACGAGCCGTTCCTGGTGGTCGTCGACGGCGACGGCCGGTTCCAGGGACTCGTTCCACCGGAACGGATGCTCTCGGTCCTCCTGTGGGAGCACGACGAGGACATGGCACGCCTCGGGGGGTTCCTGCACAATGCGGCCGTCGCCCGCGGTGCGACCGAGGAACCGGTGTCCCGCCGGTTGTGGCACCGACTGCCGTGGCTCGTGCTGGGTTTGGCCGGCGCGCTGGTTTCCGCCCTACTCGTGGGCGGGTTCGAGGAACGGTTGCAGAGCAACGTGGCCCTGGCGTTCTTCATCCCCGGGATCGTCTACATGGCCGACGCCGTGGGCACCCAGACGGAGACGCTGGTCATCCGCGGCCTGTCGGTCGGTGTGCAAATCCGCGACGTGGTGCGACGAGAGCTGCTCACCGGACTGCTCGCCGGCGTGGTGGTGGCCGCGATGTTCCTCGTGGTGGCGTCGTGGCTATGGGGCGGTGAGGTAGCGCTGGCCGCGGCGATCGCCCTGCTGGCCGCGTCGGCGACGGCCTCGTTCGTGGCAATGGCCTTGCCGTGGTTGCTGAGCCGGCTGGGTGCCGATCCCGCGTTCGGCAGCGGGCCGCTGTCCACCGTGATCCAGGACCTCGCCTCTATCCTGATCTACTTCGGCGTTGTGCTGCTCGTGGTTGGCTGAGGTATCCGTTTGATCACGTTCGGCAGGCGGGCCCCTGCCGTGACAGGCACGCGTGCCTGTCACGGCAGGGGCCCGCCTGCCGAACGTGATCAAACGGATACGACTGGCCATGACCGGGTAGGTGTGGTAGCGAGAAGGTAGATCGGAGACGGGAGACTGATATGAAGGGCAAACTGACGCTGCTGGCTGGAGCGGCAATCGGATACGTCCTGGGCACGCGGGCCGGCCGCGAGCGCTACGAGCAGCTCAAGGCCAGCGTCAGCCGGGCGTGGAAGGATCCGCGGGTCCAGGAACGGGTAACCGAGGCCGAGCACTTCATCAGCGACACCGCGAAGCACACAGTGCCACAGATGCAGGAGCGGGTGACCGGGACGGCGCGCAGCGCGGTCGATGCCGCCCGCAGCAAGTTTGGTGGCGGACGCGACGAGTTCGAGCCTGAGGAGCCGGTGACACCCCACCACGGGACCTCGCATCACTAGCACTAAGCCGTCACGGGAAGGCGAGCCCGATCAGGTAGCGCACCTCGTCGAGGATCTCCATCACCATCACGGTCTCGTCGAGCGGCATGTCAGGGCTCTCGGTCGCGCCGTTCCGCAGCAGCCGACCCACCTCGACCGCTTGGTGCCGTAGCCCGTTTGCCGATCTTCGGATACTCGAACGGCTGACGCGTCGTCCCCGGACGGGAGCGGGATCAGAGAGAACGATGTAGAGCCAGACGGGTAGATCTCGATGCGAGCACGCCTACCGATGATCGTCGCTCGGCTCGAACCCTGCGCGGCGAGCGACGTGGTGAGCGCCGCGTGTGTTCCGCTGTCGTAGCTGAGCACGATTGACGGCTGCCGCGTGGGGGCCGTTGATGGCCCGCGGCGCCGCCCACCGCCGCAGTTGCTACCCGACTTGACGGCTGCTCCGCTCTACGTTATAAAACCATCAGGTTATGAACCTGGATGGTTATGAACTCGCACAACCTCGACGTAACGTTCGCCGCGTTGGCCGACCCGACCCGCCGAGCGATCCTTGCCCGGCTGGCGAGCGGCGAGGCGACCGTGACCGAACTGGCTGAACCGTTTGAGATCAGCCAACCGGCGATCTCCAAACACCTCAAGGTGCTCGAGCGCGCCGGCCTGGTCTCTCGCGGCAGGGACGGGCAGCGGCGTCCCTGCCGACTCGATGCGGCGCCACTGCGGGACGCGCTGGCCTGGCTGGAGAACTACCGCGCGTACTGGGAGGAGAGCTACCAGCGCCTGGACGCACTGCTCGCCGAGTTCGGCGCGACGGCGGGACCGCACGACGCCCACTCGGGGAACACCTGATGGACCAGCTGCGAGTCACGACGCCGAACGAGCTCGACATCGTGCTGGAGCGGGAATTCGCTGCTCCGCAGCGCCTGGTGTTCGACGCGCTTACCCGCCCGGACCGGCTCCCCCGCTGGTACGGCGCACGCGGCTGGAACCTCGTCGTGTGCGAGGTCGACCTGCGCGTGGGCGGGCGCCGGCGGTTAGTGTCTCGCGGCCCGGACGGCAGTTATATGGGCCAAAGCGGCGTCCACCGCGAGATCGTCCCGCCCGAACGGGTGGTCTACACCGAGGTGTTCGACGATCAGTCATATCCCGGCGAGTCGTTGATCACTCACCGGCTAACCGAGAGGGCGGGCCGAACCACCCTGAGCAGCACGGTGCGCTGCCCTTCGCGGGAGGCACGCGACATCGTGCTGCGCTACCCGATGGCCCGCGGCGTCGCGGAGAGCTACGAGAGACTCGCCGCGGTGCTGGCGGAACTGATCACCACCGAACCAGCAGAGGAGCACCCTTCATGAACTGGACGCTCGAAGTCGTCATCGTTCCGGTGTCGGACGTAGACCGCGCCAAGGCGTTCTATGCCGACAAGGTCGGCTTCAACGTCGACCACGACACAAGGATCGACAGCGGTCGGGTGGTCCAGCTGACGCCGCCCGGCTCCGGGTGCTCGATCGTCATCGGCGAGGGTGTGCTTCCCAAGATGGAACCCGGGTCCCTGAAGGGCCTGCAGCTTGTGGTGAACGACGTGCGCGCCGCTCGAGCCGAGCTCGCCGCGAGAGGAGTGGACGTCACTGAGGTAGAAGTGATCGGCGAGAACCCGCAACCGATGCCTGACCCGCTCGACAACGTGGGGTTCTGCCACTTCAGCGACCCGGACGGCAACGCGTGGTCCGTCCAGCAGATCTCTACCCGCCCGTAGCCGGGCCGCCGCCTCACCTGATCGTCGGCGCCCGGACGATCAGGTGGACGACACGCCAACTGAGGAGCCAGTGACCCACCTGATCGCATCTCAGCATGTGGTCGCTCGACGATCAGGTGGCTAACCGGCACCCTTGTGGGCGGGTTGATCACCTGATCGCCCTGCAGGCGGGAAGGCCCAGCAGGCGGGAATCCCCCTACAGGAGGGGATGGCCGCCACGATCTACGACATACGATGTGGTGGACCGGCACAGGCTAGGAGCGTGGCGTGCCCTGGACCACCGCTGACATCCCCGATCAGTCCGGCCGTACCGCGGTCGTGACCGGCGCGAACGGCGGGCTCGGGCTGGAGACGGCCCGCGAACTGGCGAACGCCGGCGCCCACGTCGTCATGGCCGCCCGCAACCGCGAGAAGGCCGAGGCGGCGCGGCGCGACCTCCTCGCTGACAACCCGGAGGCCTCTCTCGAGATCGTCGACCTGGACCTCGGCTCACTGCCGTCGGTGGCGCAAGCCGCCGCGACCATCACAGAGCACCACCCCCGCATCGACCTGCTCATCAACAACGCGGGTGTGATGGCGACCCCTGAGTGGCGCACCGCTGACGGCTTCGAGTTCCAGTTCGGCGTCAACCACCTAGGACACTTCGCCCTGACAGCGGGGTTGTTCCCGGCCCTGCTCGCCGCCCCTGCGGCGCGGGTGGTGAGCGTGACGTCCACCGCACGCCACTTCGGCCGTCCGGTCGACCCGGACAACCCGCACCTGCAGGGGCGGTACGATCCCTGGCGCGCCTACGGCCAGTCCAAGCTGGCCAACCTGCACTTCGCGATCGAGTTGCACCGCCGGCTGGCCGCCGCCGGGTCGACCATGGCCAGCCTCGTCGCGCACCCCGGCCTGTCCAACACGGATCTTCAGGCCATGAGCGTCACCCACACAGGAGGGGCCAGCCAGCGCTTCTTCCACGCGGCGGCCAGGTACACCGGGATGTCGCCGGCGTACGGAGCCCGGCCCCAACTGCGCGCCGCCACGGACCCGGCGGCCCGCAGCGGTGAGCTCTACGCGCCGCGGTTCGTCAACAACGGTCCGGCCGTGCGGCGGCCGGTGCTGCGCCGGTCCGTGCTGCCGGAGCACACCCGCACGCTGTGGGAGGTCTCCGAACGAGAGACCGGCGTCACGTTCGACGTCGCGGCCGCCGTACGGGAAAGCTCGCGCTGACCGGAGTCGCCCCACGGGTCGGAGAGCACCAGCCGCGCGCGCCCCGGCGAACCGGCGCGGCCATTGCACCCCCCATTCAGCCGAACTCGTGCTTGACTGGGCACCTCGGACGATGATCTCACGAGGAGCCGCCATGACCGTCCACGAGATCCGCATCGACCGCACCAAGACGCTGCTCGACGAGCCGAGCACCGGGCACAACCGGTGGCATCCGGACATCCCGCCCATCGTCCGCTGCGCCCCGGGCGACGAGGTCGTTCTCGAGACCCGCGACGCGCTGGACGGCCAGGTCCGGCCGGACACCGACCTCGGGGCCGTCGCCACGGCGAACCTGGACGTGGTACACCCGCTCACCGGTCCCGTGTACGTCGAGGGAGCCGAGCCGGGCGACCTGCTCGAGGTGGAGATCCTCGAAGTGGCGCCTGAGCCGTTCGGGTTCACCGTACAGATACCGGGATTCGGCTTCCTGCGCGACGACTTCCCCGAGCCGTTCATGGTCCGCTGGGACATCGGCGGCGGCTGGGCGACCTCCGATGACCTTCCCGGCGTACGGATTCCGGGCTCCCCGTTCCTGGGCACTATCGGGCTCTCTCCAGGCCCGGAAAGCCTCGCCACGACCACCGCGCGCGAGCAGGAGCTTGCGGACCGCGGCGGGCTAGTGCTGCTGCCGCTGGCCGACTCGGCGGTGCCGTCGACGCCGCACATCGCCGCCGAGGCGCTGCGCACGATCCCGCCACGGGCCCAGGGCGGCAACATCGACATCAAGCAGACCGGCGCCGGCACCACGATGCTGTTCCCGGTCGACGCACCGGGAGGCCTGTTCTCGGTCGGAGACGCCCACTTCGCTCAGGGTGACTCCGAGACCTGCGGGACGGCCATCGAGATGGAGGCGACGGCGCGCGTCCGGTTCGGGCTGCGCAAGAACGAGGCCGCCGACAAGGGCATCACCGACATCCGGTTCAGCCGCACGGAGTACTTCGCACCGCCGGAGTACGCCACGCCCCGCCGGTTCATCGCGACCACGGGCCTGTCGGTCACCCGCGAAGGCGAGAACCGCGGCGAGGATCTCACGCTCGCCGCTCGTAACGCACTACTCAACATGATCGACCTCCTGGGGGAGCGCGGCTGGAGTCGTCAACAGGCCTACGCGATCTGCAGCGTGGCGGTCGATCTCAAGGTCAGCCAGGTGGTGGACGTCCCGAACTTGCTGGTCTCGGCATTCCTACCCGAAGAGATCTTCACGGAATGACAGAAACCACCTAGACTCAACATCAGCGATCTTGGGGGGCTCTGGAGGTGGTCGTGGTCGGCTACGGAAAGCGCGCCGCGGCCGACACGCGTGCTGAGCGAGCGCACCGATGACCCGGATCCCACGACCCCTTCCCGCCGAGCTTGACGCCGAACAGCGCCGGCTGTACGACGTGATCACGTCCGGCAGCCGCTCCGGCGGGACCGGTGCGACAGGGCTCACCGACGAGCACGGTCGGCTTGAGGGGCCGTTCAACGCGATGCTGCTGAACCCGCCGATCGGCGACGCGCTCCAGCACCTCGGCGTTGCGATCAGGTACCGGGGACGGCTGTCTGACCGATCTCGCGAGATCGCGATCCTGGCCGTCGCCGCGCACTGGGAGTGTGAGTTCGAGCAGCGCGCGCACGAGCCGATCGCGGCTCAGCTCGGGCTGTCCCGCTTCCAACTCGACGCCCTGCAAGCCGGTCGCGACGTCGAGTTCGACGACCCGGCGGAGACCGCGGTCCTCCGCGCGACGCAAGACCTGCTTCGCGACCGTGACATGAGCGAAGACCGCTACGGCGAGGCGGTCAAGATCCTCGGAGCGGCCGAGCTGTTCGAGCTGACCACGCTCGTCGGGTATTACTCGACGCTCGCCCTCCAGATGCGGGTCTTCGCCGTCACGTAACGCAGGCTCCGAGCGCGCAGCCGGAGGGGTAACCGCGCTAGCATCCGCGCATCGGAGCCGATTATGCGGCTGGCGGCATGGTCGTCCGAGGAGGCTTACCCTGACGATCAGAGCGTTCCGGCCGGACGACAGGGCGGCGCTGTACGAGGTCTGCCTGCGCACGGGTGACAGCGGGGCCGATGCGTCGCACCTCTACCAGGACCCGGACCTGCTCGGAGAGGTTTACGTCGGGCCGTACCTCACCTTCGCGCCGGAACTGGCGCTCGTCGCGGAGGACGACGTCGGTGTTGGAGGATACGTGCTCGCCGTGCCCGACACGGTGGCCTTCGAGGCCTGGTGCGAGCAGTCGTGGTGGCCCGCGCTCAGGCGCCGCTACCCGCGGTCGGCGTACGCCGAGTCCACTCCGGACGGACGGCTGGTGGCGATGATTCACGATCCTCCGACCGCCCCGGCCGACGTCGTCGCGGACTTTCCGGCTCACCTCCACATCGACCTGCTGCCGAGGTTCCAGGGTCGCGGCTACGGGCGGCGGATGATGACTGCGACGTTCGCCGCGCTCGCCGACCGCGGTGCTCGTGGTGTCCATCTCGGCGTCGGCGCCGCCAACCAGCGCGCGATCGGCTTCTACCGGCACCTGGGGATGACCGTCCGCACTGATACTGGGAGGGGCTTGATCATGACTCGCCGGCTGTGACAATGTGCAAGCCCGTTCAACGGGGCCAGGCTCAATGGTCAAAGCCGAACGACAATTGTCGGGTGCAGCACGACCGGGTGCTTGGCGTCGACGCCTGCGGCGCCGGCTGGATCGGCATCTCGCCGGGTGACACCGGCGTCGCGGCTTACGTCGCCGCGGACCTCGAGGCCCTTGTCGCGCGAGCAGACAGCGATGGCCGGGTCAGCGTGGTGGCGGTCGACATCCCCATCGGCCTGCCGGACCGCGGCCGCAGGCGCGCCGACATCCTCGCCCGCGCCCGGCTCGGTCCCCGTCGCTCCTCGCTGTTCATAACTCCGGTACGGGACGCACTCGCGGCTGCGGATCACCGCACAGCCGTGCGGATCAACCGGGAGCGCGCCGGCGAGGGCGTGTCGATTCAGGCGTACGCGCTGCGCCGTAAGCTGCTGCCCGCGAACGCTTGGGCCGCGACGGCGGATCGCACCGTGGTCGAGGTCCACCCGGAGGTCTCGTTCGCCCAACTGGCCGGCGCTCCGCTTGCCACTCGCAAGGCCACGTGGGCGGGCGCCGAGGAGCGCCGCCGGCTGCTCGCCACCGCAGGGCTCCGCCTCTGCGGCGATCTCGGGCTCGCCGGGCTCGACGTGGGCGTGGACGACGTCCTCGACGCGGCGGTCGCCGCCTGGACCGCGCGCCGCGTCCTTGCTGGCGAGGCCGTATCGTTGCCCGATCCGCCGGAGCGGTTCGGTGACGGCCTGCCCGCAGCGATCTGGATCTGAACACAATGATCGTCGAAGCCTGCCGAGCCGGGGCCAAATGGGGCACAGTGTCCTTGGAACCCTGCAACCAAGCCCCTGGAGCCGGTGTGAACGACGACGTCGAGATCATCGACAATCTCTTCGCCTCCTTCGTCCTCGGCAACGCCTCGCTCGAGCGCCTTCACACCGGGCTGCGCTGGGCCGAGGGTCCGGTGTACCTGGCCGACACGCGGCAGTTGCTGGTCAGCGACATCCCGAACGACAGGGTGCTCCGCCTCCCCGACCACGGCGAGGCTTCGGTGTTCCGGCAGCCGTCCAACTACGCCAACGGCAACACCCGCGACCGCCAGGGTCGGCTGGTGACCTGCGAGCACGGCACCCGGAGCGTGACCCGGACGGAGCTCGACGGGACGGTGACCGTCCTCGCCGACCGGTTCGGCGACCGGCGTCTCAACTCGCCAAACGACGTCGTCGTCAAGTCCGACGGCAGCGTGTGGTTCACCGACCCCACGTACGGAATCCTCAGCGACTACGAAGGCCACCGCGCCGAGCCCGAGCTCGACGGCTGCTACGTCTTCCGCCTCGACCCGGACAGCGGCACTCTCGAGGTCGCCGCCGACGACATGGTGATGCCCAACGGCCTCGCCTTCTCCACGGACGAGACCGTGCTGTACGTGACGGACAGCGCAGCCGGCGGGTTCGGCGGCGGCCCCCGCCACATCCGCGCCTATGAGGTCCGCGACGGCCGGGAACTCGCCGCCCCTCGGGTGGTGGCGGATATCTCTCCCGGCGTCCCGGACGGCTTCTGCGTTGATACCGAGGACTACCTCTGGTGCAGCGCCCGGGACGGCGTCCACTGCCTCTCCCCCGACGGCAGAAGGCTGGGCCTTATCCGGGTCCCCGAGGTCGTGGCGAACTGCACGTTCGGCGGCCCCAAGCGCAACCGGCTGTTCATCGCCGCGACCTCCTCGGTCTACGCGATCTACCTGAACCGGACGGGCACCCAGCGCCCGTAGCTCACGCCCGCTCGGCAGTTCCATCCGCGTGCCCGCCGCTGGGCCGACACCGGGCATGATGGCAAGCAGCGCTGCCTCAATGATCCGCACCGCCGGAGGGGAATCGTGGCCGAAACGTTGGCCCTGACAAAGGAGGACATCGCCAAACGACCGTGGTGGGCGGTGCCGCGCCACGAGGCCGAGGCCGCCCTGGGCTCCGATCGCGAGCGCGGGCTCGACGAGGACGAGGTCGAGCGGCGGCGCAAGGTCTTCGGTGAGAACAGGCTGCCAGAGCGCAAGGGTGAGACCCTGTTCGGCACCTTCGTCCGCCAGTTCAAGGACCCGCTCATTTACGTGCTTCTGGTCGCGGGAAGCGTCTCACTGGCCATCGGAAATATGGAGGACGCTGCGTTCATCTTCGGCGTGCTGGCTATCAACGCCGGCCTCGGCACATATCAGGAGCGAAAGGCCGAGACCGCCGCTGCCGCACTCCAGCAGGTGATACGGGTCACCGCTCGGGTCCTCAGATCCGGACGTCGGGTGGGAGTCGACAGCAGCGACCTGGTGCCGGGTGACCTGGTGATCGTCCATTCCGGCGCGGCGGTTCCGGCTGACATCCGCCTGCTGGTGTCCCACGACCTGCGCGCCGATGAGTCGCTTCTCACCGGAGAGTCGGTGCCGGTCGACAAGCGTGCAACCGATGAGGTCGACGAGGACGCACTGATCGCCGACCGTAGCACGATGCTCCACGCGGGCACTGCGATCATGAGCGGGCGTGGTGTCGGGGTCGTGGCGCGGACCGGCGAACTTACCGAAGTCGGGCGCATCGCCGAGGCTCTGACCGAGGAGGAGCAGGTCCCCCCTCTCGTGGTCCGCATGCGCCGCTTCACGCGCGTGATCGCGGTGGCGGTTCTCGCGGCCGTGGTGGTCCTAGGCGTGATCGAGCTGATCCGAGGCGAAGATCTGGTGCGCATCTTTCTTCTGGCGGTCGCGCTCGCCGTGTCCGCCATCCCCGAGGGCCTGCCGGTGGCGATCACGGTGGCGCTGGCCATCGGATCAAGCCGGATGGCCGCCCGCAATGTGATTGTGCGCCGCCTTCCGGCGGTGGAAGGGCTGGGGGCCTGCACACTCATCGCCAGCGACAAGACGGGGACGCTGACCCAGAACGAGTTGGCGGTGCACCGAATCCGGCCGCTCGACGGCGAGGATGTGGAGATCACCGGAGGGGGCCGGGACCTCGAAGCCGAGGTGCGACGCGGCGGCGCCACCGTCGACCCGTGCCAGGAGGAGTGGCTCTGTCGGTTGGTGACCGCTGGCGCCCTGTGCAACGAGGCCAGCGTTCACGCGACTGACGAGGGGGTGCATGCCAGCGGCGACACGGTCGACATCGCATTCCTCGTGCTGGCTCACAAGATCGGAACCTCCCGCGAGGAACTGCTCGAACAGCACCCCGCAGTCGGTCACATACCGTTCGAGTCCGAGCGCCGCTTCGCCGCCAGCTTCCACCACGACGGTGACCGGATCGTCGCACACGTCAAGGGCGCCGCGGAGAAGGTCGTCGCGATGTGCGACGTGGACGCCGAAGCCGTGCAGGAGCGCGAGAGACACCTGGCCGCGCAGGGCTATCGGGTCATCGCGGTCGCAACCGGCGAAGAGGACGAGCGCACAGCACGGCGAGGCGACCCCGATGCGCTCACCGGGCTGCGGTTCCTCGGCCTGGCCGGGCTGATCGACCCGGTCAGGGACGAGGTTCCGGAGGCCGTTCGAGCGTGCCGTCGGGCGGGGGTCGATGTCCGGATGGTCACGGGTGATCATCCGGCCACAGCCTTGGCGATCAGCCGCGAACTGGGAATCTCGGACGGCGACGTGGTGGTCACCGGACGCGAGCTCGAGCAACTGGAGCGGGGCGAGAGGATGGACATCGCCGACGCAGTCCGCAAGAGCCGCGTGTACGCCCGGGTCGAGCCGCGGCAGAAGACCACGATCGTCGACGTGCTGCAGGAAGCCGGGCACTTCGTCGCGGTGACCGGGGACGGGGTCAACGACGCGCCAGCCCTCCGCGCCGCGCACATTGGTGTGTCGATGGGTGTCAGCGGCACGCAGGTGGCCCGCGACGCGTCCGACCTGATCCTGGCTGACGACAACTTCGCCTCGATCGAGAAGGGCATCGAGGAGGGACGGGTCGTCTATGACAACGTGCGCAAGGTCATCTGGCTGCTGATCAGCACGGGCGTCGCGGAGATCCTGCTTTTCACGCTTGCGGTCGCGTTCAACGTGGCGCTGCCGCTTACGCCGGTGCAGTTGCTGTGGCTCAACCTGGTGACCAACGGCGTCCAGGACGTGGCGCTGGCCTTCGAGCGGGGCGAGCCGGGTGTGCTCGACCGGCGACCGCGTGCCCCGAACGAGCAG
>CAZMXH010000066.1:7077-12383 GCA_964570165.1 uncultured Actinomycetes bacterium | reverse complement strand
TCTCCGGGCCAGCGGAAGATGCGGTCACCGAGCAGCGGGTGGAACGCGGATCGGAGGGTGAGCGGCAACCCGCGACGGTAGGCGAAGTAGCACAGCGCCAGTCCGACGACGATGTAGATCGCCCACGCGTGCAGCCCCCAGTGAAAGAAGGTGAGTCGCATGGCGTCACGGGCGGCGGAGGCCGTGCCTGGCCGGCTCGCGGAACTCGGCGGCTGGTCGATGGCGAAGTGGGAGATGGGCTCCGCGACGCTGAAGAACATCAGGCCGATGCCCATGCCGGCGCTGAAGAGCATGGCGAACCACGACAGATAGCCGTAGTCGGGCCTGGCGTCGTCCGGCCCCAGCCGCTTACTCCCGTGCCTGCTCAGCGCCAGCCATACCACAAAGACGAGAAAGGCGGTGACCGCGATGGTGTAAAACCATCCCAAACTGTCTGCTATCCATCCTTGGACGGACTGGAACAGTGTTGCCAGCCGCTCGGGGAAGAGAGCGCCGAGAAGCACGAAAGCCCCGATGAGCGACACTGCGGGGACGAAGACCGGCAACCGGAGGTCGAACCGGGTCCTGGTATCGAGTTTCGCTGTCTCGTACGCCGTCCTTCCGACGACCGGACCAGACATGCCTCTCCCAACGTCAGTCGGCAGCTTCCGATTTGCGGCGCGCGTTGGGGGATCCCGACCGTGTGCTGTCGGAGTCCGCCTTTCGAATGCTTGTTGCTTGCTGGGTGGCTTTGCGCAGCGCCGGAGCGCCGGCGGGCGTCGCGCCGTTGCCACCGGCACGAGCACGCGGCGCTAGATCATCGACGGTCTCCCGCTTGGTATAACCTCACCGGCTCGCATTTCCCGCGTGGTCGCGGCTGAAACCCCTGATCCAAGCTGACGACGCGTCTTCGCGTTCCGCAATTTGGGAGCGCGAACATGGAAGTCACGTGTTTGCATCGGTGAGGTCACGGGAAGGTAACCATGAGTAGGCAACCACCGATGGGGGAATCGACGTGCCACAGCAGGAGAACGCGCCCACGCAGCAGGATTGTGACGCGCTAGTCGAGCAGTACGTGCCGCTAGCGCGGCGGATCGCCACCCGGTATGTGGGTCGCGGCGAGCCGATGGAGGACCTGGTGCAGGTGGCGATGCTGGGTCTGGTCAAGGCCGCCCAGCGGTTCGACCCGCAGCGAGGCACTGACTTTCCCCGCTACGCGGTGCCCACCATCTTGGGAGAACTGCGCCGCCACTTCCGCGATTCCTGCTGGGCGGTGCGGGTGCCCCGGGACCTTCAGGAGCTCACCCTTCGGGTGCAGGCCGCCGCGGACTACCTGCCGCACGAGCTCGGCCGCTCACCCACCGTGCCGGAGGTCGCCGACCACCTCGAAGTCTCCGAGGACGAAGTCCTGGAAGCCCTGGAGGCCACTTCCGCCTACTCCGCCGCCAGCCTCGACGCCCCCGCACTGCGCGGCGACCCCGAAGGGCCCACCATCGGCGACCGGCTGAGCACCGACGACAACGCTACCGACACCGTCGAAGCCCGCGAAGCCTTGCGCCAGGTCCTCACCCACCTGCCGGCCCGTGAACGGCACATGCTCACCCTCCGCTACTACGGCGAACGCACCCAACGCGAGATCGCCGACGAGCTGCACATCTCTCAAATGCATGTCTCCCGTCTCCTCGCCCGCACCCTCACTAGGCTCCGCGACCACCTCATCGACGACATCGACCTTCCCCGCGAATGGACCGCCACCAAGACCTCATAGCCGCGCACGTCTGCTGACCGGTCAGAGCCCAGGCTGGTAGATCAGCAGCCGCGTCGGCAGTTTGCGGAAGTGAAAGGTCGTCTCCCGCTCGCCCGGCTCGCCGTCCCTGGCTATCTCCACAGCCCCGGACCGCGACTCGACGCGCAGCGATGACGTCAGCAGCGACCTGTATGCGCCGCTGTGGCGGCTGACACCGGCGACGGCGCTGAGCACTGCCCAGGTCCGTGAGAGAGTGGCGACCTTCAGGTAGTGCACGTCGAGCAGGCCGTCGTCGAGGCGTTCCCGCCGCGTGGGGAACGGTCCGTGCCTGATGTAGCGGCCGTTGCCAACGAACAGCGTCCACACGTCAGTGGGCGACTCGTTGATCGTCAGTCGAAGGGGTTGCTGGCGGTGGAGCACGTCGGCCGCTGCGATCGCCATGGCGAGCCACTTTCCGACCCGCCCGGTGAGTTCGTCGCGCCGGCGCACCATCTCGGGATAGGAACCGATGCTCGCGGTGTTGACGAACGGAACCCCGCCGACCGTCGCCAACTCCACCGACACGGCGCGGCCCGCCTCTACCGCCCGGGCCGTGTCATCGGCGGATTCGATGCCCACATCACGGGCAAAGTGGTTCAGGGTGCCCGTGGGAAATACGGCGAGCGGTAGCCTCCGCGCGACGGCGGCGGCCGCAACGGCGGCCACGGTTCCATCGCCTCCCGCCACTCCGAGTGCCTGAATGCTTCCGGCGCGCCGGTCCAGCTCAGCGTCGAGATCCAGATCACCGGTCAGCCTGATGATCTCGGCCTTCGGGAGCCGTTCGGCGATCCTGCCGCCATCATCATCGTCGCCTACTCCCGCCTCGGGGTTGAGTACCACGACAAGACCGGCACCGCCCGGCAGAGCCGGAGCGGCGCGGCGGGCAGCGGCGGGTGGCTGGTCCAGCCGAAGCACCGGCCACCACCATTGCGCCGCCAACGCGACACCCACTCCCAGTCCCGCACCCGCAAGGACGTCGCTGACGTGGTGGACACCGACATGGACTCTGGAGTAGCCCACGGTGGCGGCCAGGGGCGCGAGGGCCAGGCCGGCGATCCGATGCTCCAGGAAGACGCCGGTGGCGAATGCCGCTGCGGATGCGGCATGGCCGCTGGGAAACGACGTCGTCCGCGGCGGCCTGGACAGTCTCCGGACCAGCGGCGTGCCTTCGATGTCGGGCCGGTTGCGGCGGATCACGGGTTTGACCACTGCGTTTACGATGAGGCTGGTGACGGCGAGCGAGCCGGCGCCGCGAAGCGCGCCCCGTCGAGACCGTCCGCGAAGCGTGCTGCCGACGGCGGCCAAGCTCAGCCAGAGCCTGCCCTTGTTCGCCGACTTGCTCAACGCTCGGAGCGCGACATCGATCGACCATGCGGCCGGTTCGCGTCGCGCGCGGTCCGCATCAATTCCGACATCCCGCACGCCTCGGCGGGAGAACAGGTCGTAGGCTGAGGCCAGCATCCGTCCCCGGGCTGACCCGGCCTCTCCTGCCTTGGTCACCCGGACACACTAGTAGCGGACCGATTCGTCCGTCGCGGTTTGTTCCATGAACGTGACGGCAAACGCGCAAATGAAGAGAGCCACACATGGGGGCACCGAGCGGACCACTCGATGTGGAGCCTTCGCAGTCGAAACTGCTCCGCGTCGAGGTCCACGCCGTGGCTGACTGCCACGTAGCACGACTGTTCGGTGAGATCGACCTGTCCAACGCGGCTGACCTGCAGAGCGTACTCAGCGGGCTGGTCAAGCAGGGCCCCGTGGTCGTGGACCTTTCCGGCCTCGAGTTCGTGGACTCGACCGGGCTGAGTGCGCTGATCGTGGCTCGACGACAGGCCGAAGCGTCCGGCAACCGTGTGGCGCTCGCCGGCGCGCGTGGACCGGTCCGGCGGGTGCTCGCCATCACCGAACTGGATCGCCACCTCGGCAGCTACGACGACGTCCCAGCCGCGGTCGCGGGCCTGAAGAGCAGCGGCGACGGGCAGCGGAGCGGAGGCTGAAGCGCTGAGGCTGCGGGCCGCGGTCAGCGCCGGAGGCCTCGGACGAACCGCGCCACCCGCAACGGCAGCAGCCCGATGAGGGGTGCCCGGCTGCCCTTCTATATCGCTGCCACGGTCGCCACCGCGTTCGCCTTCGCGCCGTGGTACTTCTACATCGCCCGCTTCATCACAGGGGCCGGCATCGGAGGCGAGTACGCGGCGATCAACTCCGCGATCGACGAGTTGATTCCGGCCCGGGCACGCGGCCGGGTCGATCTGGTGATCAACGGCACCTACTGGCTCGGCGCCGCCGCCGGCGCCGCCATGGCGCTGGTGCTTCTCAACGAGTCGCTGTTTGCTCGTGATCTCGGCTGGCGGCTCGCCTTCGGGTTCGGAGCGGTGCTGGGGCTCGCGATCCTGCTGTTGCGGCGGACCGTCCCCGAGAGCCCGCGCTGGCTGTTCATCCACGGCCGGGAAGAGGGGGCGGAGCGAATCATCGGAGGGATCGAGGAAGGCATCGTCGAGGAGACCGGCCAGCGCCTCGAAGAGCCGGATGCGAGCATCACGGTCCGGCAGCGCACGACGATCCCGTTCCGCATGATCGCCCGGACGGCGTTCTCGCTCTATCCGAAACGGGCCGTCCTCGGCCTGGCCCTGTTCATCGGGCAAGCGTTCATCTACAACGGGGTGACCTTTAATCTCGGTACGTTCTTCAGCACGTTCTACGTGTCGCGTCGGGAACGGTACCGGTGCTGATTATCATTTGGACGCTGGGCAACTTCGCAGGCCCGGTCGTGCTGGCGAGGTTCTTCGACACCGTCGGCTGCAAGCCCATGATCGCCGGATGCTATCTGGGTTCCGCCCTGCTGACCGTCCCCCTGATCGTGGTCTTCGTACAGGAGACGGTCAACCAGTGGGGGTTCCTCGCGATCCTGGTTGCCTTGTTCTTCCTGGCCTCTGCCGGGGCGAGCTCTGCCTACCTGACAGTCAGCGAGATCTTCCCGATGGAGACCAGGGCACTGGCCATCGCGTTCTTCTACGCCGTGGGGACGGGGGCCGGCGGCATCATCGGGCCCATCCTGTTCGGCCAGCTTGTCGGCACAGGTGAGCGAAGCATGATGGCGATCGCGTTCAACGTGAGTGCGGTGGTGATGGCCGTGGGGGGTATCGCCGAACTCATCGTCGGCGTGCGGGCGGAGCAGACGAACCTGGAGGACATCGCGAAGCCGCTGACTGCCAGGGAGGTCGAGGAGGACGGTGGTCCAGAGCCGGGCGGCACGGAGGCCGACCGGTACCGCCGCGAGGCACAGGCCGCGCGCGAGGAGGCGGAGCGAGCACGAGCGAGAGCGTCCGACCACCGCGCTGCCGCCCTGGAAGACGACCTGACGCCGGCTGCTCGAAGCCGGGACGGCGGAGAACACGCAACAGGTCGCCGTAGCGTCGACGAGACGCTTGCGGAGGCGGCCGAGCTGCGGACACAGGCGCTGGAGGAGCAGGCAGCGGCCTACGAAGAACGGGCTGCCGCGGAGGAGGCGCCCGACGAGCACTCCTCCGCGGCAGCCCGC
>CAZMXH010000066.1:4244-7067 GCA_964570165.1 uncultured Actinomycetes bacterium | reverse complement strand
GTGGCTCTGGGCGCTTCGCACGCCGGCGCGGCGGCCGAGCCCGCGGCGCGCGCGGCGGCGGCCGGCGAGCGGGCTCGGGCACGCGAGCAGCGGGCGCTGGCCGAGGAGGCGCGAAGCGCCGCGCACGGCGACTCCGGCGAGCCGGAACAGGTGCACGAGGCCCGCGCGACAATGCATGAAGCGTGGGCCGAGATGCACGAAGCCCGTGCCCTGGTGCAGCTCGCCCGTTCTACGGGCGACGAGGCGGCCGTTCAGGACAACGAACGGCTGGCCGGCGAGGCCGAGATGCGAGCTCTCGCTGCCGAGCAGCGGGTCGCGGCCGAGGAGCACCGGGGCGCCGCGGCCGAACTGCGTGACGAGCGCGAGACCGCGGCGGAGACGGAGGACGAGCGGCGGCGGAGCCGAGAGAGGGCCGAGGACCGACGGCGGCGCGCCGAGGAGCTCGAGCGGCGCATCCGCCAGCGGGTGTCGACGAGGGAGCAGCGCGAGCGTGCGGGCTTGCGCCGGCTGCGGCCCGGACCGGGATCGATCCTCCAGGCCGGACGTTCCGGTGGGCTGGAACCGAGGGTCCTCACGAGCGCGGAGGAGGCCCTTGACCGGGAGATCGCGGCGATCACTCGAGCGGTGAGCGAGCACGGTCCCACCGACCGACATGAACTCGCCCGCCTTGTCGGGGCCCGGTACTGGGGTCCTGGGCGGTTCGGCGCGGCGCTGCGGGCGTCGGTCCAGGGGGGCACATACGCCGGCTGTCTCGCCAGAGCTACGGGCCCCAGGAGTGACCTGGCAGAAGACGCACCCTCCCGGCGCCTGGCAGCGCGCTGATCGACTCGAGCAGTCGGAGTTTCCGCGTGCTGCGCGGGGGTATCGGATGAAGGCTCGAACGCGGTCAGCGCGAGGAGGTCAGCGAGCAGATGCCCGCACATCGGCACCCCAGCAGATGGCTCAGGTGGTGGATGTGGCCGGTGTCGCTGCTCGTCGGTCTCATCGGCCTCGCCGTCGGTTTCGGATGGTCCCTGATCGTCGTCGTGTTGACGGCATGGCTCACCGTCACGCTGTACGGCAGAACGAGGCCGACCATGCCGCGGCATGCCCGCGAGGCGGTGACCCGGCCGGCCTCCGAGTTGGAGGAGGCGCTCGCCAGCGCGCCCACCGATGTGCTCTGCAAGCTATGGACCCAGACGGGCCAGGAGCTGCGCACCGTCTACCTGCCGTCCACCATCTGCTCCTACGCAGCCCTGCGGCAGGTGATCCTGGATGAGCTCGCCCGGCGCGACCCCGACGGGGTCAGCCGCTGGCTGCAGGATGCGCCGGACCGGATCGGTCCCCTGCGCTACCTGCACGACTACGAGCGGTGACCATG
This sequence comes from uncultured Actinomycetes bacterium, assembly GCA_964570165.1. Classification (GTDB taxonomy): domain Bacteria; phylum Actinomycetota; class Actinomycetes; order Jiangellales; family Jiangellaceae; genus JBMCTR01. The sequence goes on along the minus strand of CAZMXH010000066.1, from coordinate 5,707 downwards.
GCTCATCGTGCAGCCACAACCGACTATCGAACGGGCGACGCCCGCCTACTTGGCAGTCGCGGCGAACATCCAGCGATGCTTCTCCAGCATCTGTAGCGCCTCCAGCACCAGGTCCTGGCTCGCCAGGTCGATGTCTTCCAGCGGGCCGACCGCCTTGCGTGCGTGATCAATCGCGGTGTCGAGGCGTTCAATGATCAACGACAGCACCTTGTCATCCGCCAGGAACCCCTCCGGGAAGACCGCGGTGGCCTCGGCGACGGTGTGCGCTCGGCCGTCCACTGCGACGCCCAGCGCGACGACCCGCTCGGCGATCCGGTCGGTGTGGGCGCGGACGTCGTCGACGAGCTCGTCGAGGTGTTCGTGAACGCTGAAGAAGTTGCGCCCGTGAACGTGCCAGTGCGCTTGCTTGCCGTTCAGCGCCAGGGCGACCAGATCGAGGAGTATCGGCTGGAGCTGGGCGGCGACGGCGTTGCCATCGACGTTGCTCGGGCTTTGCGGCGTGGTCACGACTGTCTCCTCTCATATGACGTCGCTTGGAGGGTTTCCCGCCGTTGCCGACAACAAACCGGTTCAGCGGCCCCGGAGCCGCCGGGACGGTAAGGCGTTCCATGGGCGGGCGCACGTCGAACCTGCGTCGGGTAAGTCCCTCCAAACGGCCCAGGAGTCGAACTTGGTACGGGCTACTATCGAATCACGGCCACGGCCTGCCGAGAAGGGGTGTGTGTGGTGGGTAGCGGTGGCCGGGAGCGGACGAGCGAGGACGGAAGGCTCGACGCGGTTGCGCGGCACCTGCTGCTACGCAGTCAGCCCGACGCAGCGCTCGACCGGATATCCCGGCTTGCAGTACGGGCGTTCCGTGCATCGATGGCCGCGGTCAGCTTCGTCGGCAGGGACCGCGTCTGGTTCGTGGGTCGGCACAACCTCGATCTCGAGGAGGTCGAAGCACGGCCGGGGTTGTGTGTCACTGCGGTCGCCCGGCCGGGCTCCTACGTGCTCGGCGATGCACGTGCCGATCCGCGTGCCCGATCGCACCCCATGGTCACCAGGGCACCTAATGTACGGTTCTACGCCGCGGTGCCGGTCATCGTGGCGGGCGGCCATCCGATCGGCACCGTCTCCGTGATGGACACCGTGCCCGGAAGCGCTGGGGCCGACCAGTTGGCCATGCTGCACGATCTGGCGGTGTTGGTCGCCGACAAGCTGGAGCTACGGGCTGCGGCGGTCAGCGTCGTCGAGGCGGAGCAGGAGGCGCGCAGCAGGCTCGTCGCGGAGGCCGAGCGGGTCAGTCAGATCGCCGAGGCTCTGCAGGGAAGCCTGACACCGCTGACACTGCCGGAGGTTCCCGGGCTCGACGTGGCGGCGTTCTACCGGCCGTTCTCCCGCGATGCCGTCGGCGGCGATTTCTATGACGTTTTCCCGATCGACAAGGGCCGCTGGGGCATCTTCGTGGGCGACGTGGCGGG
>CAZMXH010000066.1:0-4234 GCA_964570165.1 uncultured Actinomycetes bacterium | reverse complement strand
GCCGCGTTCACCTCGCTGGCGCGTTACAGCCTGCGTGCGGCCGCCGTCGTCCAGCCCGGCCCCGGCGAGGTGCTCTCGGCGGTGAACGAGGCGATGCTCCGCGATCCCGCCAGGCACGAGGGCTTGTACTGCACGATCGCCTACGCCGAGTTCGTCGAGTCCGACGACGCCTGGCAGGCGGTCATCGCCGTGGGCGGACACCCGCCGCCGCTTGTCATCCGCGGCGATGGAACCGTCGAGGAGGTGCACACCGAGGGCACGATCATCGGAAGTTTCGGGGAGCAGCATTTCACTACGGTCCGCGTCGACCTTGGTCGCGGTGACACACTCGTGCTGTACACCGATGGCATGAGCGAACTGCCGACCGGCAGGGGCTGGCTCGGCGTCGAGGGCGTGGCTCGCGCGCTCGAGCGCCAGCGCGTCACGTCGGCGGCTGATGCGATCGCGTTGCTGAGGGAGATCATCGCAGAGAATGATCAGGCACTACGTGACGACGTCGTCATCGTCTCAGTGGCGGTACCTGCGGATGCCGGGCCCTGAAGGACGGTGACATGATCGGCACGACGACGAGGGAGGGCATCCGGCGGTGAGCATTGAGGAGCGAGCGGCTGGCGAACCGAATGTTCTGCGGATCAAAGCGTTGCCGGACGAAGCCGGCCTCGTCGTTGAGGGTGATGTCGACTTTCGGAGCCTGGAGACGTTCACGCAGGCTATCGCCGCGGCCATCGAAACGGACGCTCGTGACGTCCATGTCGACCTGAGTGGCCTGAACTTCATCGAGGTCAGCGGTATGCGGGTGCTTGCGGATGCCGCCCGGCGGCTCAGTCAACGGGACCGCAGGCTGGTGCTTCACGGCCTTGCGCCACACCTCCGTCCGGTTCTGCAGGTGGTCGGGTGGTACGACAGTTCCGGCGTGGTGCTGGAGCCCGGCGAGGACGGCTAGACTTCCGGAGCGTGCTCGAGGCGGTCTTCACCAGCGTGCTCGTCATCGTATCCATCACGGTGGGGCTGTTCGCGGCGGTGATCGTCTATCAGCTGTACAAAGGCCGATTGTGATCGAAATTCCGACAGACCTGCACGCCGACTGCGTGCGTATCGCCTGGTTGCTGGGACGGTGGGAAGGCGCGGGCGTCGGAGACTATCCGACGATCGAACCGTTTCACTTCGGCCAGGAGATCATCTTTGGCTACACGCCGGGCAAGCCGTTCCTGTCGTATGCGAGCCGCAGCTGGATTTTGGATGCGGACGGCAACCTGGTGCAGCCGGCGGCGGCCGAAACGGGCTACTGGCGGCCGCAGCCGGACGGCCAGATAGAGGTCCTGCTCACTCACCCCACCGGATTCGTCGAGATCTATCTGGGCGACGTCGAGCCGGCGAAGATCGAGTTGGCCACCCGCGGCGTGCTGAAGACCGAGACGGCGAAGGACTACCGCTCGGGTCACCGGCTGTACGGCCTCGTCGAAGGCCGGCTGATGTACGTCTATGAGATGGCGGCGATGGGCCACGAGCTTCAGCCGCACCTGTCCGCTGAGCTCAAGCGAGTGGGCGGCCCGACAGAGACGGCAGGCCGTGGTACGACCGGCTAGCGGTGGAGTTCCTACACTCGAGTCATGGGGACGGTTCAGACGCCCGACTGGCGGGACGACCTGCGAGCGCAGGGCTACCGTCTGACTCCGCAGCGCGAACTGGTGCTCAAGGCCGTCGAGGACCTGAACCACGCTTCTCCCGAGGACATCCTGGAGGAGGTGCGGCGGACCGCCGAGGGCATCAATCTCTCGACGGTGTACCGGGCGCTCGAGCTGCTGGAGAAGCTCGGCCTGGTCAGCCACACCCATCTGGGCCGGGGGGCGCCGTCGTACCACGCGACGACCGAGCCGGCGCATCTGCATCTGGTGTGCCGGGTGTGTACGCGGGTGACCGAGGTGTCGCCGGACGCCGCAGCCGAGCTCATCAACCGGGTCGAGAAGGATCACGGCTTCCGGACCGATATCCGTCACACGACGTTGTTCGGTACCTGCCAGGACTGTCTGCAATGATCGTGACGTTGGCGTAGCTATGAGCACGAACTATCGCAGCCCGCTGCTCGACCGACCGGGCGCTGTGGCGGCGACCGGTCCGGATGCGGGCGTGGCGGCGCATTACGGAGATCCGCTCCGGGAGCAGCGCGCCCTCGCCGGCGGCGAGTCGGCGGTCGACCTGTCGCACCGGGACGTCGTCCGGGTCAGCGGTCCGGACCGGCTGGACTGGCTGCATTCCCTGACGTCCCAGCACCTGTCCGCGCTGCCCCCCGCGACGGCGACGACGGCTCTGGTTCTCTCACCGCACGGCCACGTCGAGCATGCGATGTACGCGGTCGACGACGGCGAGGCGTTCTGGGCTCATCTCGAGCCCCGAGCCGCGGAGTCGCTGGTGGCTTTCCTCGACTCGATGCGCTTCCTGAGCCGGGTCGAGGTCACGAATGTGTCGGCTGAGTACGCGGTCGTGTGGCAGCCGCGGATCGAGGCGCACGAGAAGTACCTCACCCGGGTCGGTGACCGGGGCCGGGAGATCCTTGTGCCGCGTGACGAACTGGCACCATCCGTCGGCGACGCCCCCGCGGGAGTCTGGGCCTACGAGGCGCTGCGGATCGCCGCGCATCAGCCGCGGCCCGGGCTGGACACCGACCACCGGACAATTCCGAACGAGGTGGGCTGGCTCGGGACGGCCGTTCATCTGGACAAGGGCTGCTACCGCGGGCAGGAGACGGTCGCGCGCGTCCACAACCTCGGTCGCCCCCCGCGGCGGCTCGTAATGCTGCACCTCGACGGCTCCGTGGACCGCCTGCCGGAGCACGGCGACACCGTCGAGCGGGACGGCCGAACGGTGGGCTTCGTGGGCTCGGCGGCGCGCCACTATGAGCTTGGCCCCATTGCGCTGGCGCTGATCAAGCGCAACGTGCCGGTGGACGCGGAGTTGCTTGCGGGCGGCGTGGCCGCGGCGCAGGAGGTAGTGGTCGACCCCGAGGTCGGGCTGCACTTTCGCCCCCGCGCCCAATGACCGCCGATATGCGGGCGCCGTCCGCGACGCCGTTCGTGCGGATTGGCCGATGCGCCATCAGGCTTCGAGCAGCAGCGTGACGGGACCGTCGTTGGTCAGCCGTACCTGCATGTGAGCGCCGAAAACACCGGTCTCGACGTGCGCGCCGAGGCCGCGCAGCGCGTCGCAGAAGGCGGCCACGAGGGGCTCGGCCACCGGTGCGGGCGCGGCCTCCGACCAGGACGGGCGGCGTCCCTTGCGCGTGTCGGCGTACAGCGTGAACTGGCTGACCACGAGCACCGGCGACCCGGTTTCCGACGCCGAGCGCTCGCCATCCAGGATGCGCATCTCCCAGATCTTGCGTGCCAGGCGCTGCGCAGACTCGGCCGTGTCGTCCCTGCGGACGCCGAGCAGCACGAGCAGTCCCTGCTCTCCTGGTCCCGGGTCGGCAGAGCCGACCACCTCGCCGTCGACGATCACCGAGGCGGACGTCACCCGCTGTACCACCGCCCTCATGGCCGCCGGTTCCGGTTTACCGCGGCGGATCGCCGACGCCATCGCAGGACGGCGGCACGCGCTCCCATCGAGATCACCAGCGCGGCCACGCCGAGCACGATAGTCCGCCATGGCAGCGACGCGGCAAGCAGCAGGCAGGACACCAGACCCGACCAGGCGAGTGATCGTGGCCACCGGCGCTCTTCACGCCGGAGGCGCAGCGCGGCTGCGTTCGTCACCGCGTAATAGAGCAGCACCGTGAACGCGCTGAACGACAGAGCGGCAACGAGCCCGCCGGCGAGCACGGCCGCCAGGACTGCGATCCCGACGACCACCTCGGCGATGTGAGGTATCCGGCGCCGCTCGTGGACGGCCGCGAGCCGTCCAGGCAGGTCGCCGTCCGCGGCCATCGCGAACACCGTACGGCTGACGCCGGCCACCAGTGCCAACAGCGCTGCGAGAGCGGCCACCGCGGCACCCGCCGTCGCGACGGGAGCCAGCCAGTCCGCGCCGGCCCGCTCGACGGCGGCCGTGACCGGCCTCGCTGAGTCCGCCGCACCCTCGGCGCCGAGGGTGGCCAGCACCGCGGCCGCGCCCGCCAGGGCCAGCAGCCGCACCAGGCCGAGCGCGACCGGTATCGCGCGGGGGATCGTCCGCCGCGGGTCGCGCACCTCTTCGCCCAGGGTGGCGATTCGGGCGTAGCCGGCGAATGCGAAGAACAGCA
>CAZMXH010000065.1:0-12506 GCA_964570165.1 uncultured Actinomycetes bacterium | reverse complement strand
CGTTCGTGATCCTGCGCGCCGACGCCGCCGACGACAGCGACGGAATCGGCCGTGAGCTGCGCAACCACGTGGCCAAGGAGATCGGGCCGATCGCCAAGCCGCGTCAGATCATGGTCGTGCCCGAACTCCCCAAGACACGGTCGGGCAAGATCATGCGCCGGCTGCTGCGGGACGTGGCCGAGAACCGCGAGCTGGGCGATGTCACCACGCTCGCGGACCCGACCGTGATGAACCTGATCAGCGAGGGCCTGGCGAAGGGCAGCGAGGACTAGAGTCCCGCGTCGCCGTCACTGCCGGATCCCTGGCCCTCGCCCTGCTCGGGTGTGTCCGGATCGGTGCCCTCCTCGTCTGGGGGCGGCACCGTCTCGTCGTCCTCGTCCTCTGGCGATGGGCTTGCGTCCTCGGCTGGGGGCTCGAGGGTTTCAGGGGGCTCCTCCGTGTCCTCGTCAGGCGCGGGGGCCTCGGGCTCGGTGGGGTCCGTACCCTCCTCCGGCCGCTCGTCGTCAGGCGTCGGAGCCTGGTCGTCGGGCTCGCGCCGGGGGGCCTGCTCATCGGACCCGGTATCGCCGCCGAGGATGCTGCCTACCGTGCTCCGCTCGCCGCCGGACAGGCTCGACCCGGACACCGTCTCGATCCCGGTGACGATGAGCATGGCCAGCACGAAGGAGATCGCGGCGCCGACCGCGACGATCGACCACCGGACCTTGCCAGCCCGCCACCGTGACCTCGACTTCGCGTCCGCCGGGTCCGCGTCGTCCGGCACGGCGGAGGCCTCGTCGTCGGCGGCAGTGGTATCCGCCGCTCCGTTGGCACTGGTGCCGTCGGCCGCGGGGCGCTTTCTGCCCGGGCTCTTCTTGGCCGCGCGCTCGCGAGCCGCCAGCAGTGCTGCGCGCTTGGTCCGCTCCAGCGACCGCATGTACAGCTCGGTTCCTATCGTCGACAGCAGGCTCATCACGCCAACGCCGATGACCGTCCCGTAGACCCCGAGCTGCGCCGCCAGAAAGGCCCCGGTGGTCGCCGCCAGTGTTGACGCTGCCACCTGTGCGGGCCGCAGCTTCCGAGTGTCTTTCTGCTCGGTCTCGGACATCTCACCTTAGGACGCAACGACGTGGAACGGGTCGGGAGGCGCACAACGGCCAAGCACAAGTAACGTAACCGCACCGTATAGCTGTTCCCCCGCTGGGATTCGTGACGACCCTCACATCGGCCACGCCCGGCCATGCGATCCCGCCGGCGGGCGCAGCCGGGTTCGCCCGTGGGTAGACAGGTGGTGCTTCCGCAGCAGGAGCCAGGACTCCGACCGCCTGAACCACCCGCCGGGCAGCTGGCCGCGCCTCGGTACGCTACAACTCACCCGAGGAGGGGAGGCTCATGCCGAGGGCAGCCGGAGTTGCCATGGTCCTGGCCGTGTTCTGGCTTGTCCTCTCCGGCCACTACACGTGGCTGCTGCTGAGTCTCGGGGCGCTGTCCATCGTGTTCGTGGTCTGGGTCTCCCATCGGATGGAGATCGTCGACCATGAGCAGCCGCTGCATCTGACCTTCGGCGTCCCCCGGTACGCGCTGTGGCTATGGGGCCAGACCCTGCGGTCCGCGGTCGAGGTGGCTCGCCTGGTGTGGTCACCGCGGGCAGCGCTGCGCCCCGTCGTCGGCCCTGTCCCCGCCCGCGACGTATCCGATCTCACCAGAGTGGTCTACGCCAACTCGATCACGCTGACGCCCGGAACGGTGTCCATGTCGGTCGGCGACGAGGCCATCGAGGTGCACAGCCTGCAGCCCAGCTGGCTCAGCGCCCTCCGCGAGGGCACGATGCTGAAGCGGGCGCGCCGGTTGGAGGAGCGCTGATGCTCATCGCGGCTATGGTCGCCGTGCTGGTCACCATGGCGCTGGCGCTGGCGCGAGCGGTGGTCGGCCGCAACCTCTACGACCGTATTCTCGCGATCAACATGGTGGGCACCAAGACCGTGCTGTTCATCGCAGTCGCGGGATTCATCGCCGGCCGACCCGAGTTCCTGGACATCGCTCTCGTCTACGCGCTCATCAACTTCATCAGCACCGTAGCCGTCCTGCGGCTGAGCCGTTATCGCGAGGCGCTGTGACTATCGCCGAGATCGCGAGCGGTGTGCTGCTGCTCGCTGGCAGCGTGTTCGCCGTGACGGGCGGGGTCGGACTGCTGCGGTTTCCTGACTTCTACACCCGCGCGCACGCAGCCGGGATCACGGACTCGGCCGGGGCCACGCTGCTTCTGCTGGGACTGGTGCTGCAGCTTCCGGACGCGTCGACCGTCGTGCGGCTCCTGCTGATCGTGGCTTTCCTGCTGATCACGACCCCGACGGCGACGCAGATACTCATGCACGCCGCCCGCAATGACGGCGTGCCCATTGCCGCCGAACGCCTGGAGCAGCCCTGATGGCGACGCTCCCGTTCGTGCTCTCCAGCGTCGCGCTGCTCGCCATCCTGCTCGTGACCGCGCTCACGATCACCCGGGTGCGCAGTCTGTATGTCGCCGCCATGCTGGGCAGCCTGTTCAGCCTGGTCGCGGCCAGCCTGTTCGTCCTGATGGACGCGGTGGACGTCGCGCTCACCGAGGCGGCGGTAGGTGCCGGCATCACCACCGTGCTGTTCATCACGGCACTGGCGCTGACCAGGTCCAGCGAGGCGATCACCCCGCGTCGCAGAGTGGTGCCGGCGTTCGCAATCTCCGTGCTGGCCACCGCCGGGCTGGTCTACGCCACCCAGGGATTGCCGCCCGTCGGAAACCCCGACAGCCCGGTACACCAGCATCCCATCACCGAGGCCTACCTCGAGGACTCGCAGCGTGAGATCGACATCCCCAACACCGTCACGGCCGTGCTCGCGAGCTACCGCGGATACGACACGCTGGGCGAGGTGGTGGTGATCTTCACCGCCGGCATCGGGGTGTTGATGCTCATGCTGCGGGGCTACGGCCGCCCGGACCAGGCGGCAGCCGATGCGCATCTGCACGCCGAGTACCGCGTGCTGCGGGTGGTGAGCAAGACGCTGATGCCGTTCATCCTCCTGTTCGCGCTCTACGTGCTGTTCCACGGCGAGTACGGTCCGGGTGGCGGATTCCAGGCCGGCGTGATCTTCGCTGCTGGCTTCATCCTCTACACGCTGATGTTCGGGCTGACGGCGGTCCAGCGCGTGCTACCGATGCGCACGCTCATCCGGTTGCTCCCGGCCGGCGTCCTGGTCTACGCCGGAGTAGGCGTCGTGACCATGATTCTCGGCGGCAACTTCCTCGACTACGACGCGCTCAACCCCGACGAGCCCAGCGCCGGCCAGCAGGCGGGAATCCTCTTGGTGGAGGTCGGCGTGGGCATCACCGTGTCCGCCGTAATGGTCGCCATGTTCTACGCCCTGATGCGCCGCGCCGTCCTGCGGAGGCCAGAGACGTGACCGCGTTGCACTACATCTACTGGATCGTCTTCGGGCTGATGATGATCGGGCTGTACGCCGTCATCAGCCACGGCAACCTGGTTAAGAAGCTGATCGGGCTCAACGTCTTCCAGGTCGCCGTCTTCGTGTTCTTCATCACCCTCGGTCGCCGGGAAGATGGGAGCGCGCCGATCATCACCGACGGGGTGGAGACGTACTCGCACCCGTTGCCTCACGTCCTCATCCTCACCGCCATCGTCGTCGGAGTCGCGACCACCTCCGTCGGTGTGACCCTCGCCATCCGGATCTTCGAGTCGTACGGCACGATCGAGGAGGACGACGCGCTCGAGCGGGACGCGATCGACGAGGGGCAGCCATGATCGCCCAGTTGCCCGCGTTGCAGGTCGTCGTGCCGCTCATCTGCGCCGGCCTGTGCGTCATGCCGCGCTCCGCAGTGGCCGGATGGCTGGTCTACACGTTCGCCGCAGTGACCACGCTCGCCTCCGCTGCCGTCCTCGCCGTTCAGGTCTACAGCGATGGCGCCCTGGAGTACGCGGTGGGCGGCTGGCCAGGGCCGGTCGGCATCGATCTGGTCATCGACCGGGCCAACGTCCCTGTGCTGCTGCTTCTCGGCACCATCGCCGTCGTCGTCGCCGTCTACGCTCGCCGCAGCATCGAGGCCGAGGTCAACCCGCGTCGCATCCCGATGTTCTACGCCTCCATGTGCCTAATGCTCACCGGCCTGCTCGGCATCACGGTGACGGGCGACGCGTTCAACCTGTTCGTCTTCCTGGAGATCTCGTCGCTGTCGTCGTACGCGCTGATCGCCATGGGGCGCCGGCGGCGCGCGCTTCTCGCGGCGTTCCAGTACCTGGTCATCGGAACCGTCGGCGGGACGTTCGTGCTCCTCGGCGTGGGCTTGACGTACGCGGTGACGGGGACGCTCAACATGGCCGACCTCGCGTCCCGCCTCCCGGACGTCTACGGCAACGAGGCGCTGACGGCGGCCGTGCTGTTCGTGTTCATCGGCTTGGCGATCAAGATGGCCATCTTCCCGCTGCACGCGTGGCTGCCCGGCGCCTACGGGGAGGCCCCTTCTGCGATCAGCGTCATCCTCGCCGCCACCGGCACCAAGGTGGCCCTCTACGCGTTCGCGCGCTTCGCGTTCTCGGTGTACGGGCCCGGCTTCGTCCTCGAGACCCTTCCCATCCGGGAGATCGGCCTGATCGTCGCGAGCGCCACGATGCTCATCGGTGCCGCCGTCGCGTGCTTCCAGCAGGACATGAAGCGCCTCCTGGCATGGTCGAGCATCAGCCAGGTCGGCATGATCCTGGCCGGTGTGATGCTCGCGACCGCCGCCGGAGTGAGCGCGGCATACCTGCACTTGATCAACCACGCGATCATCAAGGGTGCGCTGTTCTGCGTGGCAGGCATCGCGATGCTCCGTCTCGGTTCGACGTCGCTCCCCGCGCTCGCCGGGCTCGGCCGGCGGATGCCCTTCACCTTTGCCGCGATCATCGTGGCGGGTCTCGGGCTGATCGGCGTACCGCCGACGGCCGGGTTCGTCAGCAAGTGGGCGCTGGCCGTCGCCATGGAGGACGAGGGCCAGTGGCTCGTGCTGGCCGTGCTGCTCGCCAGTTCGTTGCTCGCGCTGGTGTATGTCGGCCGGCTGATCGAGGTCGGCTGGTTCCGTGAGCCGCCGGGGGAGCCGCCCCCGGCCGAGGCCCTGCAGCCGGTGGCGCAGGGTGCCACGCCGACCGCCGAGGCGCCCGCGGGGCCTGTCAGGATGCAGGCACCGAACCCGGTCAGGATCCACACCACGGCCCGCAGCACGCCGCCCTCGATGGCCGTCGCCACTGCGCTGCTCGTCCTCGCGACCCTGTACTTCGGCGTTGACGCGGACCTGCTGTCCAGCCTGGCCGACGGAGCGGCGGCGGTGCTGACCGGAGGCAGCTGATGAGCGCGGCGCTACCGGTGGCCGTTGCCCTCCCGCTGGCCGCCGCCGCAGCGGTCGTCGCGCTGCGCCGATGGCCGAACGCCCGGGAGGCCGCCTCGCTCGTCGCGGGGATAGCGCTCGCCGTGCTGTTGATCGCGCTGTGGCCCGGCGTGGAGCAGGAGCGTCGCTTCGAGCTGTGGACATGGCTGCCGGACATCTCGCTCGCCCTGCAGCTCGAGCCGCTCGGACTGCTGTTCGCGACGGTGGCGGGCCTGCTCTGGCCGGTCACCACGGTCTACTCGATCGGCTACATGCGCGGCAACCGGGAGGGCAACCAGACCCGGTTCTACTTCTTCTTCGCCCTGGCGATCGCCGCTGCCCAGCTGATCGCGCTGGCCGACAACCTGGTGACGCTTTTCATCGGGTACGAGATCCTGACGGTGGCGACGTGGCCGCTGGTGACCCACCACGGGGACGACGAGGCCCGAAGGGGTGGCCGGACCTACCTGGCACTGCTCCTCACCACCTCGATCGGGCTGCTGCTGCCCGCCATCGCGTGGGTCGGGCTGCTGGCCGGCGGCACCCGGTTCACGCCCGGCGGGCTCCTTCCCGAGGGGATCGCGACGGCGGTCCTGACGGTGCTGTTCGCATTGTTCCTGTTCGGCATCGGCAAGGCGGCTCTGATGCCTTTCCACCGCTGGTTGCCGTCCGCCATGGTCGCACCCACGCCGGTCTCGGCCCTGCTGCACGCTGTCGCGGTGGTCAAGGCCGGCGTGTTCGCCGTCCTCAAGGTTGTCATCTACGTGTTCGGCCTCGAGGCGTTGAACCCGTCCGGCGTGGCCACACCGATGATGTGGGTTGCCGCATTCACGCTGATCGCCGCGTCCGTGGTGGCCATCACCAAGGACGACCTCAAGGCCCGGCTGGCGTACTCCACGGTGAGCCAGCTGGCGTACATCGTGCTGGCCGCGACGCTCGCCACCACGACGGCCGCCGTGGGCGGGGCGCTGCATCTGGTCACCCACGCCGCGGGCAAGATCACCCTGTTCTTCTGCGCCGGCGCGATCTATACCGCGGCACACCGAACCCGCGTCAGCGAGCTCGACGGGCTGGGCCGCTCCATGCCATGGACGTTCGGCGCGTTCCTGCTCGCCTCGCTGTCCATCGTGGGGCTGCCTCCGGGCGGGGGCGTATGGAGCAAATGGCTGATGCTCCAGGGCGCGGCGGAGGCCGAGCAGCTCATCATGGTCGCGGTCCTGCTCGTGGGCTCGCTGCTCTCACTGAGCTACCTGCTGCCGATCCCGGTCCGGGCGTTCTTCCGGCAGGCAGGCGCGGGTCAGCCGCCGCGTGAGGGTCCGTGGGCGGTCGTCGTCCCGCCCGTCCTGACCGCCGTGGCGTGTGTGGCATTGTTCTTCGGCGCCGAGGCGCTGATCGAGCCGTTGACGAGGACTCTGGGGGCGCCATGAACGACTCGCCCGGGCCGCGCACCGGCACGGTGGTGACGTACCTGCTGTACGGGGTTTGCCTGGCGCTGCTCGCCGCGGAGTTACTGATCGACCGCAAGGCCTACTTCGGGATCGAGGGGTCGTTCGCCTTCTACGCGGTCGTCGGCTTCGCCGCCTACTGCGGCATCATCTACACCGCGAAGGCGCTTCGCCGCCTGGTACGCCGCCCGGAGGACTACTACCAGGGCGGGCGCGATGCCTGAGATCCTGTTCAACCCCGCGTTGGTGCTGATCGCCGGCGGCGTGGTCGTCCCGTTCCTGCGCGGGAGATCGCAACGGGCCTTCCTGCTCGCCGTCCCCCTGCTCGCCCTGCTCGTGCTGTTGCGGCTGCCGTTCGGAGAGCGTGGCCGCCTGACGCTCTTCGGCCTTGAACTGGTCACCCTCCGGCTGGACGACCTGGCGTTCGTCTTCGCTCTGGCGTTCCTCATCGCCGGGGCGATCGCGGCTCTGTACTCCTGGCACCTGCGCGACAGCTCGCAGCACGTCGCGAGCCTCATCTACGCCGGCGCCGCGACCGGCGCGCTGCTCGCGGGCGACCTCGTCACGCTCTTCGTGTACTGGGAGCTGACGGCGGTCGCCTCCGCATTCCTCATCTGGGCGAACCGGACCACGGCGAGCATCCGCGCCGGTCTGCGCTATCTCGTGATCCAGGCGGTGTCCGGGGTGCTGTTGCTCGGCGGCGCGGTGTTCCAGCTGAACAACTCGGGGCACATCAGGTTCGATCTGATGGCGCTCGACAACCTCGCGGCGTGGCTCATCTTCCTCGCCTTCGGTATCAAATGTGCCTTCCCGCTGCTGCACAACTGGTTGCAGGACTCCTACCCGGAGGCCACCGTGACCGGCACCGTGTGGCTGTCGGTCTACACCACGAAGCTTGCCGTCTACGCCCTGGCGCGCGGGTTCGCGGGCACCGAACTGCTGGTGGGCATCGGCGTGGCCATGACGCTGTTCCCCGTCTTCTACGCGGTCATCGAGAACGACCTTCGCCGGGTGCTTTCCTACAGCCTTAACAACCAGGTCGGCTTCATGGTCGCCGGTGTGGGCATTGGCACCGAGTTGGCGATCAACGGCGCGGCGGCGCATGCGTTCGCGCACATCATCTACAAGGCGCTGCTGTTCATGGCGATGGGGGCGGTGCTCTACCGCGTCGGCACGATCAAGGCCTCCGAGCTTGGCGGCCTCTACCGCACCATGCCGTGGACCGCGGCCTTCTGCATCGTGGGCTCGGCGTCGATCTCCGCGGTGCCCCTGCTGTCCGGGTTCGTCACCAAGTCCATGATCCTTGCGGCGGCAGCCGAGGACGGCCGATATCTTGCGTTCGTCCTGCTGCTCGTGGCATCCGCGGGCGTCGTCGACCACTCGGGAATCAAGATCCCGTTCTTCTCGTTCTTCGGCCACGATTCGGGACGGCGGCCGCGCGAGGCGCCGTTCACGATGCTGCTGGCAATGGCGCTGGCGGCCGCGCTGTGCATCGGGATCGGCCTGTACCCCCAGCCGCTCTACGACCTGCTGCCCTACCCGGTGGAGTATGTGCCATACACCGGTGCGCATATCGTGACGCAGGCGCAGATAGTGCTGTTCGCCGCCGCCGCGTTCGCTTTCCTGTACCGCCGTGGCTGGTACCCGGCCGAGTTGCCTTCGATCAACCTGGACTTCGACGTGACCTACCGGCGGGCGGTACCCGAACTGGTGGGCGCCGGCGTGCGCGGCTTCGGCCGGGTGCGGGACAGGCTCGGCCAACCGGTCCGCGCCGGGATCGGCCGGGTAGCCGCCGCCGCTCTCATCCGCCCGGTACAGCGCGGCTGGCTCGCCGCACCCTGGTCGACGAGCACGATGGTGTGGTGGGTGGCCCTCGTGCTCGGTGTCTACCTCGTCGTCTCACTGCTCTAGACCTGACCGGTGCAGGGTTTGGGACCATGGACCCGCGTCCTGACGACTAGAGTCAGGACCGGGACCATCAGGGAGGCGAGACCGAGTGACGACTCCGAACGGCACGCGCAGTATCGACACTGCCACGATGTCGACCGGTCAGCTCGTGGCAGCCATCAGCAATGACCTGCAGGGACTGGTCCGCGGCGAAATCGAGTTGGCCAAGGCTGAGATGCGCGAAAGCGCGAAGAGGGCGGGCGCCGGGGGCGCTCTCGGCGCGGTCGCAGCGTACCTGCTGGTGCTCGTCAGCATCATGCTGTCGATCGCGGCCGGCTACGGTCTCGTCGCCCTTGGCCTGCACCCGGGGTGGGCGTTCCTGATCGTGGCCGGTGCATACCTGCTGCTCGCCGCGATCCTGGGCCTCATCGCCCGGAGCCGGTTCCGTCGCGTCAAGGGGCCGGAGCGGGCCAGGCACGTCGCGACCGAGATCACGCAGGCCCTGCGGCCAAGTTCACGAAGGTGAGGGCCGACGACACCGTCGACGTTCCTGGCCCATGGGAGCATCGGCGCGTCGGTGCCAACGCTGCGCGCTTTCACGTGGCCGTCCTCGGCGACGGGCCTCTCGTCGTGCTGCTCCACGGCTACCCGGAGTTCTGGTGGGCGTGGCGGCACCAGATCGAACCGCTCGCAGAGTCCGGCTGGCGCGTCGCCGCCCTGGACCTCCGCGGGTACGGCGGCAGCGACAAGACACCGCGCGGCTACGACCCGGCGACGTTCACCGCCGACGTTGCGGGCGTGATCCGCACGCTGGGAGCGCGGGACGCCGTGATCGTCGGGCACGACTGGGGCGCCTACATCGCCTGGGCCATGGCGGTCTTCCGTCCCACGCACGTCCGCGCCGTGGCTGCGCTCTCGATGCCGCACCCGCTCGTGCTCCGCCGCGGCTTGCTGCGCGGACGGCACGCCCGTCACCTGGTCGGCATCCAGCTTCCGATGCTGCCCGAGCGGCAAATGATCGCCGGCGGCGCCGCCCACGTCGAGACTCTGCTGCGGCAGTGGTCGGCGCCCGGGTCCAAGTTCCCCGATCCGGAAGCCGCCGCACGCTACCGCGCGGCGATGAGCCTGTGGCCCGCGCCGCACTGCGCGCTGGAGTACCAGCGGTGGGCCGTCCGGTCACTGCTCCGGGTGGACGGGCGGCGGTTCGCCCGACGGATGGCGGAGCCGATCAGGGTCTCCGTGCTGCAGATCCACGGCGGCCAGGACCGGGCGATCCCGCCGAGGACGGCGTCCCGGTCGGGTACCCACGTCGCAGGGCCATACCGCTGGCTGCGGCTCGAGGACGTCGGCCACTACCCTCACGAGGAGGCGCCGGAGCACGTCACTGCCGAACTGCTCGACTGGCTGCCCACCGTCCGCTGATCAGGTACACGAGCCCGTCGACACCGCCCTGGTAGCGCCCTCGGCCTGCCGGGCCGCGTCCCTTACCTCGCTGAGGGCTAGCGCGTAGCCGGTCTCCGGGTCCGTCATGGACGCCGCGAAGATCACTCCGTACACCGTCCCGTCGTCCGATACCAGCGGCCCGCCGGAGTTTCCCGGATGGACCCGGCCGCGCAGCGAGATCACCTCGCGGGTGACCTGCTCCTCCCCGTAGATGTCCCTGCCCACCAGCGAGTGGTCCCCGCGGATCCGGACCGGCTCCACCGCGAGGGGACCGTTGTTCGGGTAACCGACCACGGCGGCGTCGTCTCCGGCGCTCACACCGCTGTCCAGCTCGAGCGCCGGAGGGGTCGGCTCCGGGACGGCCAGCACCGCGAGGTCGGTCTGCGGGTCGTACAGCACCACCTGCGCGTCGAGCACCTCGCCGTCCGGCACTGCCACCCGCGGACCCTCGACGCCCGCCACGACATGTGCGTTCGTCATGATCCGCCCCTCGCTCACGACGAACCCGCTGCCCTCTATGATCCGGCTGCACTCCGGCGCGCGGCCTACGATCTTGACGACGCTGCGGGACGCCTCCCGTACCTCCGGGTCCCGGATCATCGTGCTTGTCGGCGGGTCCACGTCCAGAATGGGCTCCGGCATCCACGGCGCCACGACCTCCGGGAAGCGGCCGGCCGCGACGACGGACTGGAACGCGTCCCGCAGTGAGTCGGGTGACACCGGCATCACGTCGTCGACAGTCCGTAGCAGCTGCGAGTCCCGGACCGCCGCGGAGGCGTGCGGTATCGCGGACGTCGACATCGCAAGGCCGACCGCCCAGGCCGCGATCAGCAGCCCCGTCATGCCGAGCAAGGCGCCGCCCACTGCGTCGATGCTGCGTGCCGGTTCGGAGGTGACCTGCGACCTGACCCAGCTACCGAGCCAGGCCAGCAGCCCCTGCCCGATCGAGGCCAGGGCCAGCACCAGAAGCACCGCGAGGACCGCGACGCCCAGTCCCGGGTCAAACCCGCCCAGCAGTGTGGGAACCAGCAGCAGCCCGCCTACCGCGCCGCCCACGAAGCCGATGAACGACAGCAGCCCGACGACGAAGCCGCGGCTCCAGCCGGTGTACGCCACGACCACGAGCAGGAGGATGATCAGCCAGTCCACGATGTTCATGCCCGCGGCGCCCCACGGTCATGCGCCTGCGGTCCGGCCTCGGACATCGCCGCGGTGCGCGTATCCTGCGGAACCGGTTCTACTCGGGACCTATCCCATGGCCGTGACATCCCCGCCGCATCCAGCACAGCGGACAGGATGCCAGCGGTAAACCCCCACACGACGAGCCCGTTGACCGCAAAGGCCGGTCCTGCGTAGCCACTCGGGTGACGCACCACCAGCCGGTTGTCGGGGTCCACCAGGTCGTCCAGCCGAACGCGATGGACCGACGCGACCTCCCCCGGGTCGGCCGCGTAGACCGGGGTCGGAGCACGCCACCAGGCGAGCACCGGCGTCACCAGGTGGCTGCTCGGCGGCAGCCAGAGCTTCGGCAGCACGGCCAGGACGTCGACGCCGGAGGGGTCAAGACCGGTCTCTTCCGCGGCCTCCCGAAGGGCGGCGGCAACCGGCCCGCCATCGCCCGGTTCGACGCCCCCGCCGGGAAACGCCGGCTGACCCGCGTGGCTGCGCAACGTGTGCGCCCGCTCGATCAGCAGCACGTCCGGCTTGCCGGCTTCGGCCTCGCCGAACAACAGCAGGACGGCCGACTCCCGGCCGCGAACCCCCTCCGTCACGGCCCGTGCCGACAGCTCCCCCACGCCGATCTGTTCCGCCGCCGTCACGAGGCGCTGCAGCCAGTCCGGCCACCTCACGCCGGCTCCTTGACGAGCTTGGCCGCGATCTCGGGGTCCGTCGGCCCTTCCCCGTACGAGGGGCACCACCTGGCGAGCGGGCAGGCGCCGCAGGCCGGTCTGCGAGAGTGGCAGCGGCGGCGACCGTGCCAGATGAGCCTGTGCGAGAGCATCGTCCATTCCCGCTTCGGGATCAGCGCGCCCACCTCGGCTTCGATCTTGTCCGGATCCTCAGAGGTCGTCCAGCCGAAGCGGCGCGCGAGGCGCCGGAAGTGGGTGTCGACCGTGATTCCGGGAATGCCGAACGCGTTGCCGAGCACGACGTTCGCGGTCTTGCGGCCGACACCGTGGAGCGTCACGAGATCGCTCATCCGGTTGGGAACCTCGCCGCCGAAGCGCTCCTCGAGGTCCCGCGCGAGTGCGATGATCGACTTCGTCTTGTTCCGGTAGAAGCCGGTCCGCTGGATGATCTTCTCGACCTCCTGCGGATCCGCAGCCGCCAGATCCCGGGGGGTCGGGTACTTCGCGAAC
>CAZMXH010000064.1:1914-12567 GCA_964570165.1 uncultured Actinomycetes bacterium | reverse complement strand
GGTGTCAAGCTGGTGCTCGCCGTGATGCTCAGGCAGCACCACACCGGCACGCCGGACGCCGTCGCGGATGATGCCGTCGCCGATGCCGCCCGGAGTGCGGCCGCACTGGTGATGGGCGGCGAGGTGAGCGGCTTGTATGCAGCCGATCAGGCTACGTGACATTGCCATCGCTGCCTCGACACAAGCGGACGGACAGCGACTGGCCAATTCTGTGCATTGCCGTGAGGACGGCGTCACGCGGATCCGGCTGCGTCTGTGGATCCCAGTTGCAGACTACGGCGTAGACGAACGCCCGGTTGTCATGTCGGATGATGCCGGCATCAGCTCTGACACCACGGTCAGTGCCCGTCTTGTTCCACAACGTGATACCGCGATCCGGGGTACCAGCGTGCGAGAGAGGGTCCAGTCCGAATGCGGATGCGACCATCGACAGGTCCGTGCCGGCGGCCAGCCATGTCATCACGAGTTCACTGACTAGCCGGCTCTCGATGGTCCCGCGATGAAGTCCGGCGAGCAACGATGCCCAGTCTGCTGCGGAGCCCACGCTTAGAGTTGGCGCGTCGCCTTCAGCCCGGACATCGCGCACCCGATCGTTCAACCTCGACCCGTCCACCGCGTGGTATGCGGCTCGAGCCTGGACTGCCTCCAGACCCACCAGCTCAAGCAGGACGTTTGTGGCGAGGTTGTCGCTGAGGGAGCCAACTAGGTGAGCCGCGTCCACGACGGGAAGGACATCGCAAGCCAGATGCTGCCACAGACCTGAGTCCGCGACTGGAGCAACTGATCGCCGGTCCAAAGGCGACAGCGGATCGATGTCGCCTGCTATCAGCTGGGCTGCGACCTCGATGAGCAGGTAGAGCTTGCCGAGACTGGCACACTTCAGCAGTCGATGGTTGTCGATCTCGATCAGCGTGGTCCCGGTCGTGGTGTCCCGGATGTCCACCGCCCAGCTTGTGCCTCGAAGCTGCTCTAGTCCGAGGTGATCGTGCACCTCTGCCAGCACGTCTCGATCTCCGGCGGACATGCTCATATGCGCGCGACCGCCTCAACGTCGTGCATGACCCGCAGGATGTTCCGTCCCGCAAGCTGGTCCAGC
Organism: uncultured Actinomycetes bacterium; assembly: GCA_964570165.1. GTDB lineage: Bacteria > Actinomycetota > Actinomycetes > Jiangellales > Jiangellaceae > JBMCTR01. The sequence continues at coordinate 11,471 of CAZMXH010000064.1, read as the reverse complement.
TCGCACTGGGACCATCGCCGTGCGCGCAGAGCATCGAACAGATGCGGATAGGCTGCGACGTCCTCCAACTCGGCCGTCACGAAATCGCTTCCGTCGAAGTCGCCACCGAGGCCCACGTGTGCGATCCCAACGGCCTCGCGCAGGTACTCCAGTTGCCTGACCACGTCGCCAAGCGTCGCGGGCGGGGGAGGATCGGTACGCGCACGCTCACGCATCACGTCGAACACGCTCACCGGATTCCCGAGCTCTTCACTGCGACGTCGGGCGATCTGGTGTGACTCCTTCAGCCAGAGCGCCGCACCCTCCGCGACGAAGAACGGGACGAAGGTGACCATGACGACGCCACCGTTGCCCGGGACACGTTCCAAGATTTCGTCCGGCACGTTGCGAGGCGTGTCGCACATGGCACGCGCGTTCGAGTGACTGAATATGACGGGTGCTGTCGTCGTTTCTAACGCGTCATGCATGGTCGTATCGGCAACGTGGGATAGATCGACGATCATGCCGAGGCGATTCATCTCCATGACGATCGATCGCCCGAGATCCGACAGGCCACCCACCATCGCCGTGTCTGTCGCTGAGTCGGCCCACGAGGTGTTGCGGTCGTGGGTCAGCGTCATGTACCGGACGCCAAGGCAGTGCATTTCCCGGAGTACCGCCAGAGAGCCGGCCATCGCGTGGCCGCCCTCGATGCCCAGCAGTGACGCTAACCGTCCGCCAGCCACAGCGCGCTCGAGATCGGTAGCGGTAGTGACCAGTTCCAGCCGGTCGTAGCGGGCGGCCATTCTGCGTACAAAATCGATCTGCTCCAGTGTTGCGACAACTGCCTCGGGCTCGGGCATGGTTGAGGGCACGTAGACGGACCAGAACTGAGCGTTGACACCTCCTGCGGCTAGCCGAGGAAGATCTGTGTGCAGGCTCGGTTGCGACTTGGCGATGTCACCGCGACTCAGGTCGCCGCCGAATCTCTCGCGATGCGCCCAGGGCAGGTCATTGTGCCCATCGATTAGCAAGTAGGCCATGCGCTACCCCGGCGGTCTGCAAGAATTGTGCGTCATGTTATAGATCACCGTAACTTTCCTACTAAGCTAGCTCACCCTCGTGAACCGGAACCTGAGAGGTGGTGACGTGGAGGGCAGCCTGGAAAGGGCGGCGCTGACGGTCCTGATGCCAGCGTTTCGCGGCCCTGTTCTGACACAGGGTGCCGCACGACTGCTTGATCAAGGTCTTGGTGGGGTTTGCCTATTCGGCAGCAACCTTCCCTTCGCTCCGCTGGTGAGGTCGATCCGCGAGGTCGCCCCTCACGCAATCGTGGCGACCGACGAAGAGGGTGGCGACATCTCGCGGGTGTACCAGGCAACGGGAAGTCCAGCATTGGGCCACGCGGCTCTCGGTGTCGTCGATGATCCCGCGCTGACCCGGGCGACCGCGGCGGGGATCGGCACCATGCTTCTGGACGTCGGCGTGGATCTCGACCTCAGTCCGGTGGCGGACGTTAACAGCAACCCACGCAACCCGGTAATCGGGACCCGAAGCTTCGGCGCCGCTCCCGACCTGGTTTCCCGGCACGTGGGGGACTACGTCGCGGGCCTTCAGTCGACTGGCGTCGCTGCCTGCGCGAAGCACTTTCCTGGTCACGGCGACACCGATGAGGACAGTCATACATCGCTGCCCCGGGTGGACGGTCCGCTGTGCCCACATCTGGCGCCATTTCACGCCGCGGTCGCCGCCGGCGTTGCAGCGGTCATGACCTCACACATCGTGGTTGTTAACGTCGACGATGTCCGCCCGGCAACTCTGAGCCCAGCGGTACTCCGCCTGTTGCGCTCAGAACTCGGTTTCGAGGGCATCATCGTCAGCGACGCGCTGGATATGGCGGGTGTGTCGTTCGGCCGTGGCGTACCGCAAGCAGCAGTCCAGGCGTTAGCCGCAGGCTGCGACCTACTGTGTCTGGGGCCGGACAAAGACGTTGCGCTGGTACGTGCCATTCAGACAGCGATCGTGGACGCGGTGCGCGAAGGAGAGTTGGCTGATCAGCGGCTGGCCGAGGCCGCCGACCGAGTCACAGCGCGACCTCGGCTCACCGGCGCCCGCACACCCCTGGACGAGGATCGCCAGCTGGCCGGAGCCCGGTCTTCGATCCAAGTCGACGGCGAACTGCCTGACCTGACTGGCGCAGTCGTGGTCCGGGCCGAGAGTGCGCCGCAGGGTGTCGGTGCCCCGCCGTGGGGCCTTGCGGGTAAGAGCATCGACCCCGCCACCTGGACGGGTGAGCCCGGGCGACTCGTTGTGCTCCAAACACGGGACGGGCACCGGCGCCCCGACGTGCTGGCGTTGGTCGAGCGGTTGGCGAACCGTCCCGAGGGTGTGGTCGTCGTCGACTTTGGGTGGCCTGGCCGATGGCGGGTCGCGGTCCCCCGGGTGAGCATTCCCGACAGCTCGCGCCCGGGTCAGCAAGCCGTCCGAGAACTGCTCAACGCCAGAGGCTTGCGCTGCTGACAGGGATCTCCGTCTAGCTGAAGGCCGGGTAGCTCAGTGCGGCCGAGCTTGAGCGCTGTCGGCGATGTCACGCGTCAGGCGGATCTGTTCTGCGAACAGCGTCTGGTCGGTCTCCACTAGCTCGAGCGGATTTCCGCGCCAATCGACTCCGACGAGCCGGTCACCGCGGACGTGGCCGGCGAAGATCGGAAACGGCCATGTCGTCTCGAGCACCATTAGCTCGACGACGTTCCCGTAGAGCACTTCGGTGACCTCGTGGCCGTCCAACCACCAGGTCCTTACCCGGGCGGCGGTGCGGTGCCACCGTTGAGCCGCCGACCGCCACATCGACTCGTGGCTGTAACCTCGCTCAGCGACAACGACCGAACATCCGCGCCGTGGCCACACAGCCAGGCACGTGGTCCGATCGCTGATAGTGCCGGTGCTCACCAGCACCCGGTGACGGCCGATGCGTTGGGTCCGTATGCCAGCGCCGAGACAGGCACCGTCCGGGCCAGGCGTCCCCGGTGTCAGCAGGAGCGACAGCATGCTCCAGGACACCACGTCGGGCCGATGGCCGCCGAGCGCGCGAGCCAAGATCATCAGGTCGTCAAGGCTTGACCACAAGTCGCCTGCCGGCGCCGCCGCGCCGAGGATGCATTCGCCTTCGGTCTGGCTGTCGGGAAACGACGTCTTGCTCATACCGAGCGGCTCTAGCAGGCATTCGGACAGCAAGGAGGCATAGTCCTGTCCGATGATCTCTTCCAAGCTCCGCGCGACCAACGCGTAGCCGAGGTTCGAGTAATGCCAGGTTCCCGGCGGCAGCGGAACGCTTGGCGGGTCGACCAGGCTGGCGTCAAGCTCTGATTCGGTCAGCGACCGCGGCCCCCAATGGTCGGGGTGATACTCGAACGGTACCCGGGCGGTGTGACCCAGCAGCGCCCGAAGAGTAACCCCATGTTTGTCGTCTTTGTCGCCGGTGGTTAACGGTTCGTCCCAGTCGAGCGCGCCGTCGATATGGAGGCGGGTGGCAAGCAGTGCCGCGAGCGTCTTCGAGACGGAGCCGACAGGGAATCGCTCGTCGAGTGCCAGCCGACCGGTTGCCTCGCAAGCGGTCCCGTCATCACTTTTGTGGTACGTGGCGAGAATCGACGGCTGCGCGGGGCGTTCGTCGGCTGCCCGCGTCCCGCCGTGCATGAGTTGCTATAGTACATCGTCTCAGGCCGAACATGTAAACTAGTTACATGCTTCAGAGGAGCGGCGAGCAGTCTCAGCGCCTCCTTTGCACTAAGTGTGCCGGACCCGGTACACACGTCCGCAGGTTCCCGACAATTTGGGCACGCGCATGATTGCCCTTCCTTCGGCTGCAACTCCGCCTGCATCGGTGGCGGCGGACCTGAGCAGCGTCGGTGCCAAGCTAAAGGCGACGAGTCCCGCCGACACCGTGGCGTACGCCTTCGGCAAGGGGCGGGATGTGTGGGCGTGGTACGACGAGTCTGACGGTCAGTACTTCGATCTTGCGTCGCTCACCAAACCGCTGTTCACAGCGCCAACGGTGCTGCGCCAGCTAGCAGCCTTGGACGCTCTCGACGAACCAGTCGGCACGATCCTGAGCGGGCTGCCGGACGCATCCACAACGCCGACCGCACGCCAGTTACTTACACACTCGGCAGGACTCCCGGCTGAGCTTCCAGCTAAGGGAGACCTTGCAGAGGTGCGCGCATGGGTAGCTGCTGCCGTCGCCGCAGCTGAATATGACTTCGTCACCTACAGCGATGTTGGCTACTGGCTCCTGGGCGAGCTTGTCTCCACCGTGGGGGGCGGATCCCTTCCCGTTCTCTTCTCGAAGGCACCGACCGCTGCGGCTGACGCGTTCATGTTCGGACACGCACCGGCCAGTCAGGCGGTTCCTGCTGGACCAGTGCTTGGGAACAAGCAACTCGTCCACGATGGAGCCGCACGGCGGCTCGGGCTCAGCGGGCACGCCGGAGTGTTCGGGACGCTAGGTGGCGTGGTATATGCCGTCGTGACCTGGTTAGATCCTGACTGGCTGCCCGAGCCGGTTGCAGCGGCAACTATGGAATGTCAGACACATGCAATTCCCGGCGGACATCGCAGCCTTGCGTGGACTCTGGCCGGCGACCCGTATCACGTCGTCGCGCACGACTGGCCGCCCACGACTCTGTGCCATACCGGATTCACCGGCGTAAGCGTGGCGCTGGATCCGGTGAGCCAATGGTGGGCGGTCTACCTCACCAACGCACTTCCGGTCGCCGGCGACGCAGTCCCCATTCAGCGGGCGCGACGTCTCTACCATGCGTCCGTCGCCGCGTACCTTCGCTCAGCGACCCACGATCCAGCACCCAGCACAATCTGAGAGGCGACAATTGCCAAAATCTGCTACGAAAGCCTCCGTGGCCGACCACCGCACGGTGCTCACGACGCTGCGCGGCATCCTGCCTAATCTCTCACCGTCGGAAGCCCGCGTGGCGGCCGCCGCGATCGACGACCCTGCTGGAACGGCAGCATCGACGATCGGCGAGCTGGCACGTCGCTGTGACACGTCCGAGACAACCGTCATCCGGCTATGCCGCACGATCGGTTTCAGTGGCTACCCGGAGCTACGGCTGGCCCTGGCTGCGGCGGCCACGAGCATGGACTCCGAGGAGTACGTCTCTGGTGAGATCCGACCGAGCGACACGACCGAACAGGTCGTCCGCAAGGTCACAGGCGCCGACGCGCGTGCTATCACCGAAACGGCCGATCAGGTCTCGATCCAATCGCTCAAGGAAGCCGCCAAGGCGATCGGCGCAGCAGGTCGCATCGACCTGTTCGGTGCCGGGGCGAGTTCCTTCGTGGCGCAGGACCTGCAGTTCAAACTGCACCGGATCGGCCTCATATGCCACTACCTCACCTACCCCGACTTCGCGATCAGCTCGGCTGCGCTGCTCGGCCGCGGCGACGTCGCACTAGGCCTGTCGCACACTGGGGCAACCAAAGAGACGGTCCGCTATCTGGAGGTCGCAGCAGAGGCGGGCGCAACGACCATCGCCATCACCAACCATCCTCGAGCCCTCATCGGACGGGTAGCAGACATTATCTTGACCACTGCCGCACGTGAGACCACATTCCGGTCAGGCGCCATGGCCAGCAGGATCGCCCAGCTGACTCTTGTGGACGTACTTTTCGTGCTCGTTGCCCAAGGGCGCTTCAACGGTGCGATGGACGCGCTGCAGCGTACCCACGACGCCGTCCACTCGTCCAAACAGCGCGACCGATGACGCCAGCGAGCCGTGCCCAGAGCGATGCATTCGTAGTCGCCGCGGCCGCGCCACTGTGGGCGAGCGTTGAGGCCGCCGAAGAGATGCGGCCTTTCGCCGGATCGTCATACTCGCAATACCGAAAGTGGACCAGGCAGCTGCTTTCCGAACAAGACCGGTTAACTGGGCGCCTGCACACCATCGCTCTGAGCGGCGAACCGATCCGAGTACTCGCCGATGTCACCGCGCCTTGGGTGCAAGTCGAGCTGCTGGCGCAGCCGAACGGCAACACCGGGTATGTCGGCTTCATGAACACGGCACACATCGGACCTGACGCTCGGCGCACACCTACCCACGTCGTAGTCCAGAGCGTGGGACACGGTAGGAGTCGCGGCTCTCATTTCGTCGACGTGCCCGCCGGGACGACCGTTGAGCTCGTGTCGTGTCGCGGGGGTCAGGCAGAGGTGATGCTGGCCTCCGGCGTAATCCTTCAATGCCCCAGGCAGACTCTTCGACCCATTGGCTCCGTGCCGAAGGCCAGTGAGCTGCTCCAGTTCGCATCCGAGTTCATCGGGGCGCATTACCTATGGGGCGGCACTGAAGCAGCTGGCATCGACTGCTCAGGACTCGTCCATACAGCCGCCCGCATGGGCGGCCACACGCTGCCCCGCGACGCGCACTATCAGTGGGCCGCCACGAGCTACGACGCTGACTGGGCCGACCTAGACGTCGGCGACCTCATCTTCTTCGGTGACAGCGCGACCCTCGACGGCATCGACCACGTGGGCATCTACGCCGGGAACATGCACTTGCTCCATGCGCCCGAAGCTGGCCGAGCCGTGACTGTGGAGCCGATCAGCGCGAAGGCACAGAAGCGGGCCGTGGGCTTCGGACGCATCTGATAGCCCAAGCCCGATACTCGAAGGTTTTCAACGAATCGTGGTATATAGTCCGTTACTTAATGACGTATAGTGCCAGGATGCCAGATGACATGACCGGTGATGGCGGCATTCCAGTCACCACCGTCACCCCGGCCCCGCATAAGAACGGGGCTCGGCGAGGTAAACGGTCACGTGCCTTGCGCCAGGCTGCGCGGCTGCTTGCTCGCTCGCTGATCCGCACCGTCCTCATGCTCTGGCTCGTCGCGACGGTGACCTTCTTGGCCATTCGAGCGCTCCCGGGAAACCCCGTTGATGTCTGGGTGCAGGAAATGCAAGGAACGGGACTGTCGGGCGACCAGGCCCGTGCTCAAGCGACCAGGCTTCTCAAGATCGACATCGATGAGCCGCTGGCATCCCAGTACATCGACTACATGCACAACCTGGCCCGCGGCGACCTTGGTGACTCGGTCATCCTGTCACCAGGCACACCGGTTCGCGAGATGCTCGGTGAGCGGCTGCTATGGACGTTGTTCAGCGTGTCCCCAGCCCTGATAGTCGGCTTCCTTATCGGCCTCTACCTCGGCAGCCGCGCCGCCTACCGCCGCGGAGCTTGGCTGGACCGGCTGATCACGAATGGCAGCGCGGTGATGGACTCGATACCGCCGGTCCTGGTCGGCATCATGCTGGTCTTCTACGTCGGCGTTGTGTGGGAGTTGGTTCCGACACAAACGCTTCGGGGAGCCTACTCACCTGACGTGCAGCCCGGGCTCAACCTTGACTTCGTGCTCAGCACGCTCGCTCACGTGATCATGCCAGGGGCGGTGTACGTGCTGGCCAGCGTCGGAGCTTGGACGCTCATGATGCGTAGCAACGCGATCAGCGTTCTCAAAGACGACTACGTCACCCAGGCCCGGGCGCGAGGGCTCTCCGAGCGCACGATCCGGGTCAGTTTCGTGCAACGCAATGCCCGGCTGCCCCTGGTTACCGGTTTCGCCATCAGTATGGGGTTTGTCGTCTCGGGCTCGGTCCTCATCGAGGAGATCTTCGTGTACCCCGGGGTCGGCCAGTTGCTCGCCGACGCTCTTGCGCGTCGGGACTACACGGTCATGCAGGGCGTCGTCCTAGTCACGACCGTCACCGTCCTGCTTGCCACCGCGATCGCAGACACACTCTACGGCTGGCTGGACCCCCGAACCCGGACTGAGTACACATGAGCAGCGCGCCAAACGTCAGCATCAGGAGTACGCCCGGCCTGAGGGCCGTGGTGAGCAGAACCCGGCGACTCGGGTTCGGCGGCATGTTCGGAATCAGTGGGCTCGTCCTACTGGTGGCCACTTCGGCGGTTGGCAGGTTCGTGCTCGAGCCTCCCCGCACGGACGTCGGGGCGATCCTGCAATCACCGAGCCCGGATCACCTGCTCGGCACCGACTTCACTGGCCGCGACAACCTCGTGCTGCTGGTACGCGGGGGCTGGGACATGCTTGAGCTGGCCATCGTTGCCGGCTTCCTCATGTCGGCGATCGCGGTTTGCGTCGGACTGCTCGGGGCATTCAACGGCGGCCTGGTCGACAGAGTCGTGGTACGCCTCACAGACCTGTGGCTCACCGTCCCGCGATTCATCCTGTTGCTCGTCATTGCCAGCCTCTTCCCGGTTGACTCAACCGTCGCCCTAGCGGCCTTGATCGCTGTGTTCGGATGGCCGTTCCTCGCCCGGCAGATCCGCGCACAGGCGCTATCGTTGCGCAGCCGGGAGTACGTCGAGGCAGCCCGGCTGCTGCAGCTGCGGACCGGTCACATCCTGCTTCGATATCTGGTACCAGCGATCGCTCCCTTCGTGGTGATCTCCACGATCCAGGCCATGACCCAGGCCATCTACCAGCAAGTCGGACTCGCCTTCTTCGGCTTGGTCCCCCTGGAGGACAACTGGGGAGTTCTGTTCAGTGCGGCGTATGCACAAAACGCCATCTACCTGCCAGCCGCGGCATGGAGCCTGCTCACCCCCGTGGCCGCGATCTGTTTCCTCCAGTTCTGTCTCGTCCTGACCTCCCGGTCACTGGAGGAGCTGTTTGATCCGCGTCTGAGGAGCAGCACATGATCTCCCCGGTCGACAGTGCGCCTACGGTCCTTGACGTCGTGGATCTCGGCGTCGAGTACCGCGACAAGGATCGCACCGTTCACGCGGTGACCGACTTGTCGCTCACGCTACGCCGAGCCAAAACAGTCGCACTCATCGGTGAGTCCGGCTGTGGCAAGACCACCGCTGCCCTGGCGATACTCGGCATGCTGCCGGCTACGGCCACGGTCGTGTCCGGCACGGTGACCATCACGACCGAAACCACGCCCATCAACCTTCTCGAACTCTCGGCGCGCGAGCTTCGCACCGTGCGGTGGCGCCACGTCGCTTACGTGCCTCAGGGTTCGATCAGCGCGCTCAACCCGATCCAGACCGTTGCCCGCCACTTCCTGCAGACTGCGCAAGCTCACGACCTCGCCCGCCGCGCCGCTGAAGCACGGGCACGAGACTTGCTCGCTGCGGTGCACCTCGACCCACACCGGGTCTGGTCGTACTACCCACACGAACTTAGCGGCGGTATGCGCCAGCGTGTCTCAATTGCGCTGGCGATGTTGCTCGAACCAGCGGTGATCGTGCTCGACGAGCCGACCACGGCCTTGGATGTCCTGACACAGGAGGCGGTCCTCGAAACGCTGCTAGAGCTGCAGGACACGACGGGTGTGAGCTACTTGGCGATCACCCATGACCTCGCCGTCGCATCGGCTATCGCCGACGAGATCATCACCATGTACGCGGGCCGCGCGGTGGAGGACGGCGTAGCCGAGCAGGTCGTGGGCGATCCGCTGCATCCCTACACGCGAGCGCTGCTGGCCTCGATGCCGTCGGTCGAGTCGGATATCGCGGCCGAACCCATCGGTGGCCAGC
>CAZMXH010000064.1:0-1904 GCA_964570165.1 uncultured Actinomycetes bacterium | reverse complement strand
CCGCGCTTCCTACCGGATGTTCGTTCCACCCTCGCTGCGCCATGGCGCAGGACCGCTGTCGCGAAGCGGGGCATCCGGGTCTGATTCCGATTCGGGGTCGGCAGGTGGCTTGTCCCGTGACTGCCGAGCTGCTCACCAGCGCTGGAGGGACGACGTGACCGAGCTTCTGGCCCTGACGAACGTGACCAAGACCTACCGTCAACGGCGCCGTGTCGTCACAGCGGTCGAGAACGTCACCTTCACCCTTCACGCCGGGCAGATCCTGTGTCTGGTCGGTGAGTCCGGATCCGGTAAGAGCACGATCGGTCGAATCGTCACCGGCCTGACCACACCGACCACAGGTGAGATCCGATACTCCGAACGGCCGGTTGCAGGGATGACCCGCAAAGAACTGCGCGCCCACCGCCTTGGTGTCCAGCTGATTCACCAAGATCCCTATGCGTCGCTCAACCCGGGCATGACGGTTGCCGCGACACTGCGAGCACCGCTGACTCGCCACTTCCGGCTGTCGCGACGCGAGGCTCAGGAGCGACTGGCGAAGCTCATGTCAGACGTGGGCCTCACGCCCCCGGACACCTTCGAGGGCAAGTACCCGCACGAGCTGTCGGGAGGCCAACGCCAACGCGTATCCATCGCACGATCGCTGACGGTGGAACCCAGTGTGCTCGTGGCCGACGAAGCCGTGTCCATGCTGGACGCCTCGATGCGGGTCAGCATCCTGCAGATGTTGCGCCGGCTCTGCGAGGAGCGCCATTTGGCGGTCCTGTTCATCACACACGATCTTGCAGTAGCCCGGCAGTTCGGCCGCGGTCATTCGATCGCGGTCATGCAACACGGTCGGGTCGTCGAGCATCGCCCGACCGCCGACCTCGTGGCAGCCCCTGAGCACCCGTACACCAATGCACTTCTCCGCGCAGCACGTCACGACGGCTTGCGATCCAGGCGCTCGTTTCGTGCTCAGTCAGGTCAGAAGGGGGAACAGAAGTGGGCAACCACCGCGGCCCCGTCCGACCAACCAACCGATTCCACGAACTCGTCGGCCCTCGACAGGACTCCGACGGCGTTTGTCAGGCCTCAACAAAGGAGCACATCATGAGCAGACCCGTGTTCAGGCCCGTCGCGACCGCGTGCGTGGCGCTGGCCACGCTCGCTGCATGCACCGGCGGATCGGACAACGAAGACACCAACAGCCCGGAGAGTCTGAGCTCTCTCGAATCGGCATCGCAGTTCGAACTGGTCCCGGCCGAGATCCCCGCCGAACCGCCCACCGACGTCGCCGAGGGCACTCGCTACGTCATCACGGTTAACCTGACCCCCGGCGTCGAGTGGTCAGACGGGACTCCCTTAACTGCGCATGATTTCGTTGGCCTATGGGACGTGAAATGGGCACAACAGGATCCCAACTGGGCGGCATTGACGGACGTGAAGGCCCTCTCGGATACCCAACTGGTGTTCGAGACCAGCGAACTGTCTCCCAACCTGATGCAACAACTGATCCGCTGGTACCAGCCCGCAGCGTCGTCCCAGTTCGGCGAGTTCTATGAGCGGCTTGGGCGGTTGCGGGCCGAGGGCGCTTCACCTGACGATGTCGACGTCGCAGCCGTGCTCGAGGAACTCGAGGCATTGGATGTAGACGAGGCAGTGACGTACGGGCCCTACGTCATTGACCCAAGCTCAATTACTGCCCAACAGATGACCATGGTGAAAAACGACGGCGGCTACAACGCCGACAAGATCAACTTTGATCGCGTTGAAGTCGTCTGGGGACAGACGCAGCAGACCGTCCCCTTGCTGCTCCAGAACGAACTCGACTACACCACCGACGCACTAACCCCATCCGACGTCCAGGCTCTCGAGGCCAACCCGAACATCGAGTTCATTCGCACCCCGCTGAGCACTGGTAC
>CAZMXH010000063.1:5745-12886 GCA_964570165.1 uncultured Actinomycetes bacterium | reverse complement strand
ATCGCGCGTGCTCGGCGCTCACCTACAGAGCCAGCGGGCCCATTCTGTCGGCCAGGGATGTCAGGGTGGGGCTATCCGGCGCTGTTCCTCGATGCAGCGCTACGGCAACCGCGTGACTGGCGCGCCCGTGCGCGCCAGGCAGAAGGAGAGAATGATGATCGAGCGGATCAACCCTGAGGGGCTCTTCCAGTCACCCGCTTTCTCGCAGGCGACGATCGCGCCTTCAGGGCGCACGCTCTATATCGGCGGCCAGAACGGCGTGGATGCCTCAGGCAACCTGGCCGAGGGTGTCGGGGCGCAGACGCGGCAGGCGTTGAAGAACATCGACACCATCCTTGCCACAGTGGGAGCCACGCCCGCGGACGTCGCAAAGTTGACGATCGCGCTCGCCGACACCGTCGACCCGACCGAGGGCTTTCAGGCAGTGCCCCCCGAGTGGGCCGAAATCCGGACCGCGGTCACGGTGTTGCTGGTCTCCCGCCTCGGCGCTAGCGCCGACACGCTCGTCGAGATCGACGCCGTCGTGGCGCTGCCGGAGTAGCGACGACCGACTCGATGCGATCGGTTGAGGACGGCGCGGCCTGATCGAAACTCCACCACATCGCCCGAGGACTCCGCACCAGCGCTGGGATGCGTGCGTTGGTCGCATCCGACATCTGGTGGGTCGAGGAGCCGACGCGTGGGATCATGTGCACCGTGCGCCGCTTGATCACCTGCCTGTCCGCTTGCCTCGCGCTCACTGTGGCCGCCTGTTCGGACGGTGCAGATCCGGCGAGCGCCCCCCGCGATCCAGCCAGTTCCCCAACCGAAGCGCAGGTGGAGGTTGGGGCAGCGGCGACCGTGCTGGTGCCGGTGATAGAGCGGCTCGACACCGGAGACGCGCTGCGCGCCGGCCCCGGGGAAGAGCAGCTCACGATCACCTCGGTCGCCTCTGACGGCGATGTCGTGATCGCCGCCGCCGCGCTCGCCGATGAACAGCGTCTCAAGGCAGATCCGGTGCTGTTCCGCTCCACCGATGGCCGCGACTGGGAGCGCGTCGACATCGCGGACGTGGTGTCCGGTCAGGGTGGTGTGCGGGCGGTGGTCACGACCTCGGACGGGTTCCTCGCCGCGGGAAGTGACGGCGACGGCGAGCCAGTCATCCTGCGGTCTGCGGACGGCGCCGAGTGGGAAGCCGGCTCGCTGGAGTTCGAAAGGGGTGAGACTCAGGACGTGTTCCAGGTCGCGGCGATGGCTGCAAGCGGCGACCGGGTCATGGTGCTCGGGTTCGCGCTTGAAGGCATGTCCGGCGACGGAAGCAACGCGAGCGGCACGGTGCGGATCGGCCTGGTGGCATCGGCGGACGGCGGGACGACCTGGGAGCTGGTACAGCCACCCGAGGTGGAGGACGCCGGGGAGCCCTTCCGGGCGGCGTCGGCCGAGGCTGTACCGATGCTGGTGGCTCACGGCGAAGGCTTCCTGCTGGGGACTGGTCCGCGAGGTCCGCTCGGTCGGACGACGGCGCTGTGGTCGCAGGCGCCCGGAGATGGTTGGGCTCGGATCGGCGGCACGGCCGAGCTCTTCGACGACGCGCCGCTGCAGTTCCTGCACTCCGCCGGCGACGCCATCCTCGCCTTCACCCGCGCAGGGGATGACCTCACTGCCTGGACGAGCACGAACGGCGGAGTGAGCTTCGAGCGGATCGATGCTGGCCCCGGCCAGTTCGGCGGGGTCGGGACCCAGGCGGTCGACGCCGCCGTCACTCTTTCCGACGGCGTGACGGTCGTGGCCGGGCGGACAATGGCCACGCAGCAGCCGCTGCAGACCGAGACAGAGCTCGAGCTGTGGGTCACACCGGACCTGGCCCGATGGCATCGTGCGATCGCCGACGCCTCCCTCGCCGGTAGCGGTGTCCAGCAGGCCGCGGGTGTCGTCCCGCTCGCGGACGGCGCGCTCGTCGTCGGCACCGACGAGCGGCGAGCCACGGCCGAGGAGCTCGAGGATTCCTCCTCCGTGCTCGAGGCAGGTGCACCGCACTTGCTTCCTCCGCTGGCACGTCACGGTGCGGTGTGGGCGGTCGGCCTGCGCGAGGAGGACAGGGTCGCGGCTCCGGCCGAAGTCACGCCGCTCGACGTGCGCGGCTTCGAGGGCCTGGTGACGGTCCGTGACGTAGTCTCCTACGGCGACGGCCTCGCCGCTGCTGGCTGGGTCGGCATCGACGGTGAATCCCGGGCCGCCGTGTGGACCTCCGAAGACGGCCAGGATTGGGTGGAGGTGGCCTCTCCCGCCCTGAGTGAGCCCTTTGGCCAGCGGATCTACGCGCTCACCGCCACAGCGGACGGCGGACTCGTTGCCGTGGGAAGCGCCACCAGGAACGACGATCCGTACCTGGGCGTGTGGACGTCTCCGGACGGACGGGAATGGACGCGCAGTGAGCCTGCCTTCGAGTCCTCCACGGGTTTCGGTGTCGCGGAGACAGCCGACGGGCTGGTCGCGGTCGGCGCCGGTGCTACGGCCGAGCCGGACGTGCACCGCAAGGCCGGCGTGTGGCTGTCCACGGACGGCGGCCTCACCTGGTCGACCGCCGACACCGCTTCCGACCCGTTCGGTCGCCGCGATGTCGAGGTGCTCAGCGACGTCGTCATGTCCGACAGCGGGCGGCTGGTCGCGGTCGGGTACGCGGGCGACGTGGAAAGCCCGGAGCCTATGACGTACATACCCGAGCCGCTCGTCCTCGAGTCGTCCGACGGGACCCGGTGGTCCGCGCTCGACCCCCCGGTCGAGGCCCCAGACTCTGCCCTTCCGCAGACCGCCGCGTTCCACGACGACGACCTGTTGGTCTTGGGATGGGTCCACGAGGGCGGCAGCGGGGAGGTGACGACCAGCCGCAGCGGCGTGTTCATCGAGGGCCCGGGCGGCTGGTCGGAGCCGGACCAGCGGTTCAGACACCGCTCATCGATCGCGGCCGCTGCCCCCATCCCCGGAGGGCTCGTCGTCGCGGGCGAATGGGGACGCCCGGCCGGCTTAGACGCGCTGATCGCTGTGGTGCACGGCGGCCAGGTCACGTACCTGACCGACGGCATGGTGGCCGAGGGCAACCAGCGGGCGGTCGGCGCCGCCCCGTTGGGCGACGATGTCATCGTGCTCGGCCGCGACGACGAGCCGGCGGTGCTGGGCTGGCGGGTCAGCACGACGCAACCGTCATGAACCTCCCATTGTGTGGCGTCGCCGGGGCTCCGCCAGTCACGGGGTGACCCAGCGTGGGGTCCTGCAGGTTCAGGTCCAGAACACGGCGACGGCAACATTGGCGGCTGTGAGCAACCCGGTTGCGTAGAACAGGGCGCTGGACCGGCCCTGTCGCTTGCCGAGCCATGCGACGACCAGAACGGTTATGGCGACTCCCAGCTTGGCGGCGATCTTGGCCTGGTCGTTGGTTAACTCCTGGGCCTCGCGGGTGGCTACAAGTGCGATCCCCGTGATGAGCTGGGCTACGGCCCCGCGCACCATGACTGGCACGACGATGCGGCGATCGCGAAGTTGGGCGAGAAAGCCGCCGAGGATCGCCGCCATGCCGACGAGATGGGCGAATAACAAGATCAGTCTCAGCGTTTCCATACTCACTTCTCCTCGGCAGCTACAAGCGACTTCTGGCCTGCCGCGGCTGGACGCGACTCGGTCCGCGCGAGGCGGCCCGGCCACCAGATGCCGCGGCCGACGTCGAGGGCGAGGGCCGGCATAAGCAGCGAGCGCACGATAAGCGTGTCGAGGAGGACACCGACCGCGACGACGAACCCGAGTTCGGCGATGCTGGTGACGGGCAATGTGATCAACACCGAGAACGTCGCGGCGAGCACGATTCCCGCTGAGGTTATGACGCCACCCGTGAGCACCAGCCCGCGGCTCACGCCGCGCTGTGTACCGACGACGGTCGCTTCCTCACGTACTCGGCTCAGCAGGAAGATGTTGTAGTCGACGCCCAGCGCGACGAGGAAGACGAACGCGAGCACGGGGAGGTTGGCGTCCTGGCCGTTCCAGCCAAGCACGCTCTCGAACACGACGACTGACAACCCCAGCGCCGCGCCGAAGGACAACAACATGGTGGCGATCATCAGCAGCGGCGCGACGAGGGCGCGGAGCAGGACGCAGAGGATCAGCAGCACCGCGACAAGGACGACCGGCAGGACGACTTGCGTATCGGCGGTCGCCGTGGTGATCCGGTCAAGGTTGACGGCGTCAGGCCCCCCGACCAGCGCGTCCAGGGGCGCGAGCCGGTCACGCAGAGAGTCGATGGTCTCATACGCGGCGTCGGTGTCCGGTTCAGCAGCCAACGTGGCTTGCAGGAACGCCCGTCCGTCCACCTCGGCGACATGCTCGACATCTACCACGCCGGCTACGCGCGAAGCGGCGACCGCGGCGTCGGCGGCCTGACCGGCGGGAGCGACGATGTCGGCCGGGCTTCCGGCTCCGGCAGCGTAGTGGGCGGCGAGTACGGCCTGGCCCTCCTCGGATTCGGTGACGTCACGGAACGGCGTCTGCTCGGGCGTGTTGAAGCCCACTATCCCGACCGCGGCCGCGGCAAGAGTTGCCGTCGTCACGACCCAGACGATGCGTGGTCGCCGCCCGACGAGCGACGCCACGTTCCGCCACACGCCGTGCGACTCACGTGGTTCGATCTCAGGGCGTGGAACCGCCGGCCAGAACACCCATCGCCCGAAAACCAGCAGCAGAGCAGGCAGCAGGGTGGTCATCGCGGCAACCGCGCCAAATGCAGCCACGGCTCCGATCGGGCCTAGCGCCCGGGCCGCGCTCTGATCGGCTAGCAGGAAGCACAGCATGCCCGCAGCCACCGTGCTCGCCGAGCCCAGGATCGCCGGACCGGATCGGGCGAGGGCAACGCGCATGGCCTTGTGCTTGTCCGGGTGGTGGCGCAACTCCTGCCGGTAACGCGAGATCAGCAGCAGGGCGTAGTCGGTGCCCAACGCGTAGACCAGGATGCCGAGGACACCCGCGCCAAGCGAGTTGACCGTCAGGTCGAATGTCTTGGCCAAGCCGTACATGACAGCGCTGGCAACCTGGTATGCGAGCAGCACCGAGAGAAGCGGGATGAGGAACAGGACCGGGCTGCGATAGATCAGCAGCAGCAGGACAGTCACCACTAGCACCGGTGCTAGCAGCAGCGTTGTCTCCAGGCCCTCGAATACTTCAACACTGTCGGCCGACGTCGCGCCGGGACCTGTGACGAAGACGTCGAGACCGTCATCGGGCGGGGAGACCGTCTCGCGGACGTCGCGCACCACGTCGATCAGGAGGTCTCCAGCGTCCTGCGCGGACGCTGTGGAGATCGGGATTCGGTAAAGCAGCGCTTCTCCATCGGCGGCAGGCACGACGGGCAGCGAAGGCGCCTGCGGCACATAGCGCTCACGAAGCTCACTAGCATGCGCCGTGGCCAGCGCACGGTCGGAGGCGGTCACCCCGCCACGGCGCTCGTAGACGACAACCACCGAGCTGGTCTCACTGCCCAGAAGCTCTCGCTGGAGTTCAAGCACCTCCCTGGACTCGGCGCCGTCCGCGAGGAACGTGTCGAAACTGTCCTCCACGATGGCGAACACCTGCCCGGCGAATGACACTGCCACCGCCACGAGCCCGAGCCACGCAGCCAACACTGCGTACTTCCGACGCGGGCCCGCGACAAGCCCAGCAATGCGGTCCACGGGTGGCCTCCACGCGTATAATGACGGTAGCCAAGAATCTCAAGTACTTAATCTCTAGCTAAGCTAGATAATAGGCTAGTGACAGGAGGTGCGCAGTGTCAACCGAACGCACCCAACTCGTGGCCCGCATCACGGACGCTCTCGCTCGCACGAGCCAGCGCGCCGACGCGATGAACAACGCCGCCGCCGCCCGCCTCGGTAT
Organism: uncultured Actinomycetes bacterium; assembly: GCA_964570165.1. Taxonomy (GTDB): domain Bacteria; phylum Actinomycetota; class Actinomycetes; order Jiangellales; family Jiangellaceae; genus JBMCTR01. The sequence goes on along the minus strand of CAZMXH010000063.1, from coordinate 6,994 downwards.
CAACGACACCGATCTGCGCTGCATCCAGCTACTTGCCGAACACGGTCCACTCACCGCCGGCGAGCTCGCCCGGATGACCGGTCTCACCACCGCCTCGATCACCGGACTCGTCGACCGCCTGGAGCGAGCCGGCCTCGCCCACCGGACCCACGACCCGTCCGACCGCCGCAGGGTCGTCGTGGAGCTGCAGCGAAATGCCGTGATGGCTCAGGTAATGCCGCTGTTCACCCCGGTGACACGCGCGTGGCGGAAGGCTCTCGACGACTACGACGAGCACACGCTCGCCGCCATTGCTGCATTTCTCGAGCAGGCTGCCGATGTACTCGAAACCGAAGCGCACCGGCTCCGCGGAGTTGGCGAGGGGCGACGATCGAGCAGACATACTGCCCATGACGCGCCGCCCGCTCCGCCACCACGTCCGCGACGATCCGTCCGTCAGCCGCCGCAGTAAGATCGACCTCACGGCCGACGGCGCGAGCAATGCCGATCAGAGCAGCCAGAATCTACCGGTCCGGACTCGCGACGGCGGGCGACATCGCGGAGACTCGTTCGCAGGCCAGCGCCGTCGTCAGCCAGGCCGTCCCGAATAGCAGTCCTGAAGCGGCCGCGGCTGCTGGGGAGACCGCCCAAAGTGCCGTCGAGAGGCCGAGCAGAAGCCCGGACGCTCCGATGGCCAGGCGAATGCGGGTCGTCCCACCGGGCCAGCGGCCGGCGGCGAGCGCCAGAACTCGATCATGTTGCCGACGAGCATGAGGCCGAGCCCTACGGCGAGTGCTGTCGCCGCGCGGCGACCGGGCCTGATCTCAGCGTGGTGGAGGTGGGAACGCATGGCGAGCGCGCCGAGCAGCAGCAAGCCGACGGCCGCGGTGAGAACCCTCCCGCGCCGCGCAGGCCGAGCACGAGCGCGACGAGCAGGTGCGCGCGGCGGTGGCGGACGAGCGCGCCAGGATCGCGAGGGAGCTCCACGACCTGATCGCGCATAGTGTCAGCCTGATGGGCATCCAGGCGAGCGCCGCACGCCGCATGCTCGACCCCGGGGCCGACGGCCCCCGCGACGCCCTTCTTGCGGTGGAGAGCACCAGCGGGCAGGCACTTGCGGAAATGCACCCCATGCTCGGTGTGCTGCGTCCGGGGGACGAGGAGATGACGCTGAGCCCGCCGCCCAGTCTTGACCAGCTCGAAGAGCTTGTGGGCACCGTCAAGGCTGCCGGACTTCGCGTCGATCTCGTGATCGATGGGAAGCGGCGCC
>CAZMXH010000063.1:0-5645 GCA_964570165.1 uncultured Actinomycetes bacterium | reverse complement strand
CGTTCAGAGCGGCGGCGGGCGTCAGCCCGGCAGGTCGCGCAGGGTGACGGTGAACTGGGCCGGGGTCACCGGAAGCCGGTGTTGAGGCAGCGGCTGGGGCCCGCAGCTTGCGCTGCCGAGCCCGTGATGACCTAGGTCGAGATTGACGTATACCCGGTCCCGTGCCCGGAGGTCGACTGTATGCGTCGCGGCGTCGAGGCCGGAGGTTGTCCACCGCCGGGCTGTGAACCCGAACAGCGGTGCACCCTCGACGGAGATCCCCGCTCCCGTCCGCGGGTCGACGAGCCGCGCCCAGCGCGTGTCGATGCGGTGGCCGTTCTCCTGCGGCCGCAGGTATGGCGTTTGCAGCCGGTCGACCACACATGTGTAGCGCCCCACCCGCGCGGCACGGCGCATGTCCGGGTACGCCTCCCCTGGCCCTGCGCCGTACCACTCGGCCATCTCTAGGTGGCCCGGTACGGCTAGGAGCAACCCGAGCCTTGGCAGCGGAATGTCTGGCCATCGCCCGTCGGGCAGCACTTCGACGGTGAGCCTGACGCCGCCGTCGACCTGCGCCTCCCACCGGTACTCGGCCAGCAGCCCGAAAGGCTGGGCCGCCGGCGCGACCCGTGTTCGCACGACGAGCCCCGGCGCCGCGGGGTCGACGGCGACGACGCGGTGGCGCATCCGGTGCAGCCCGGCCGCTCGCCAGTGACGGGCGACCCGGTGGCCGCGCCAGTGCCCAATGTCGTTGTCCGTGGGTGCCCGCCAGACGTCGAGCACCGGGCCGTCGATTGCGAGATCGCCGAGGTACACCAGTCGTCCGTCTTGGGCGTCGAAACCGGCTGGACCGAGCCACAGCAGACCGTCGCGTTTCGCAAACGCCTGATCGAGGAGTTCCGGCACAGCGACCGGCGCCGTGTGGTCGGAGCACCGCCGCGCCGTGCTGGCGGTCGCGATCCTCTCGCCACTGGCATACCTGCTGGTCCTCGTCGCGTTCACGCTTGCGCCCGTTACCCAGGTCGCGCCGCTGCGCGAGCTGAGCATCCTCGTCGGTACGGCCCTGGGTACCCGCCTGTTGGCCGAGACGCATGGCCGCATCCGCCTGGTGGCCGCCAGCGCGGTCGTAGCAGGAGTTCTCCTCGTCGTTACCGGCTAGGCCACTCAGCCGAACTGACACCCGGCTGGCCCGGAACGGCGCCGGTGCACGACCGGCAGGATATCCGCCTCCGCCGTGCGATCGACTCAGGCCGCGTCGGCCGCGCGCTCCAACTCGGCGACGTCGATCTTGCCCATCTTGAGCATCGCCTCCACCGCCCGGCGGGCGCGCTCCGGATCAGGATCGTTGACCAACTCGCCCAGTCGGCGCGGAACGATCTGCCATGACAGCCCGAACCGGTCCTTGAGCCAGCCGCACGGTCCGGGCTCGCCGCCGTTCGCCGTCAGCGCCTCCCACAGCCGATCCACCTCCGCCTGGTCCTCGCAATCGATGACGAACGAAACCGCCTCGCTGAACTTGAACTCCGGTCCCCCGTTGAGGCCCTGTAACTGCTGGCCGGCGACGGTGAAGTCCACCGTCAAGACCGTGCCCGCCGGCCCGGACGGCGTCTCCGCCGGGGACCGCCAGACGTTGTCGATGTGGCTGTCCGGCAGCAGTGTCACGTAGAACTCGGCCGCCTCCTCGGCGTTACCGTCGAACCACAGACATGGAAATACCCTGGCATTGGCCATCGCGTCCTCCTTCGGCTGCACCGGGTCGACACCCGGCGTGGTGCGACTCGTCTTGTCATAGGGAACAGACCGGATCGCAGCTAGATACTCATCGGTCCGCCTGGCGATTACGCGGTCGACGCGTTGGCCAAGCGGATCAGGTTCCACGACACGGGCCCTAGGCTGACGCTGAGTCGGTCGCCGGTGTACGTCGTCGCACTGTCGCGAAGCTCAATCGGTGTGACGCGATCGGGTGCGTCCACGGTGTTGGTGGCCGTCAGGTCGTGGCTCCCGCCGCCGAGGCGCTGGTGTGAGGTCACGACATGCCGGTCGGTGCCGGTCAACCGAATGTCGAGCGGGACGGTGCCATCGAGTGAGCGGTTGACCGCGAGGACGACGATGTCGCCGTTGTTCTCGAGGGAGGCCACCACATCGACCAGTGGTGCGTCGCCGTGTCTTGCGGTGGGGTAGGTGTCGACGACCGGCTCGACGCGTAGTACCTGGCCTCGTACCGCGCTTGAGGTCAGCGCGAACGGGTGGAAGGTGGTCTGCCGCCAGGCCGGTAGACCTGGTTCGGCACGGATCGGGCCGATGACGTTGACGAGTTGGGCCTGGCAGGCGATGGCGACTCGGTCGGCGTGCCGGAGCAGGCTCATGAGCAGGTTGCCGACCACGACGGCGTCGAGCGTGCAGTAGGTGTCCTCGATCAATCGTGGCGCTTGCTCCCATTCCAGGTTGGTGTGTCCAGCAAAGCGCTTGGCGTACCAGACGTTCCATTCGTCGAAGGACAGCTGGATTGTCTTGTTCGAGTTGACAACGGCCCGTACGTGATCGGCGGTTGAGATCACGCCGCCGATGAACCGGTCCATGGCGTGTCCGGACGCGAGGAAGCTACCGACGTCGTCGCCGTGCTGCTCGTAGTAGGCGTGCAGCGAGATGTAATCGACGACGTCGTAGCAGTGCCGGAGGATGGTGGCTTCCCAATCGCCGAAGGTGGGCATCTGCGCGTGCGAGCTTCCGCAGGCGACCAGCCGGATGCTCGGGTCGATCTGGCGCATTGTCTTGCCGGCTTCGGCGGCGAGACGACCATAGGTGTCGGCGTCTTTGTGGCCGGTCTGCCAGGGACCGTCCATCTCGTTGCCGAGGCACCAGTCGGTGATGCCGAACGGTGCTGAGGCGCCGTTCTTGATCCGCAGGTCGGAAAGCTCGGTCCCGGAGGGGTGGTTGCAGTACTCGACGATGCGCGCCGCGTCCTCGATGCCGCGTGTACCGAGGTTGACCGCCATGATCGGATCGACGCCGGCCTTGCCAGCCCAGTCCATGAACTCGTGAAGACCGAACCGGTTGGTCTCGATCGACCGCCACGCGGGGTCTAGGCGGGTGGGGCGCTCATCCACCGGTCCGACGCCGTCCTCCCACCGGTAGCCGGAGACGAAGTTGCCGCCCGGGTATCGAACGGCCGTCACACCCATCTCGCGGGTGAGTTCGAGGACGTCCTGGCGCATTCCTTCCGCGTCGGCACTCGGGTGGTCTGGTTCGAAGATCCCGCCGTAGACGCACCGGCCCATGTGCTCAACGAACGATCCGTAGATCCGCGGATCGACGCGACCGATCGTGAAGGCAGGGTCGATGGTTATGGTGCAACGTGTCACGGTGAGGCCTTCCTGATGAGGGTGAGCTAAGGATCAGTCGGCTGGCTTTGCCAGCCATTTCCACGGCGGCACCTCGATGTAGCCGACGTCGACAAATCCGCGGGCGACCGGCGATCCGCCGTGTTCGGCCCATACGTACAGCCGCGCCGTCGCGGCTGGGACGGTGACGGCGAGCTCGTACGGGTCGCTGAGCCGGAACGGGAGAACGGTGAACTCGTCGCTTCGGTAGGTGGCGGTCGGGCAGCCGCGCGGCAGTGGCGCGCCGGGGGCGATCCAGGCGGCAGCGATGGCCGCGCGCAACGGCTCGCCGCCGTGGTGCGATATTCGCACGGGAAGCGCAAGCTGGTCCCCGGGCCGGGCGACCACGTCGATACCTGGCTGAACGGGGTCGACGTCGAACACGAGTGTGCTCTCGGCATTGATGTCCGCGGGGTCGAGGCCGCCGAGGTCCTTGGCCTGCCGGTCCGCGTACAGGAGCCCGGCCGTCTCGTGTTCGACGTCGGCTAGCTCACAGTAAACGTAGCCGGCATTGCGGTCGTGGCGGCGCAGCTCCTGAGTCTGCCACCGCAGCTGCCAGCCACGCTGGAGGCTTGTGTAGCCCGTGCCGTACTCGCTGTTCATGAACGGCACGCCGTCGCGCGGATGGTCAGCTATGGCGTAGATGTCCTTAGACTCGGTGTCGCCGAGGGGAACCGCGATCGATTCCAGCTTGCCGGCTGCGTAGGCGGCGACGGTGTCCTTCCACAGCCGCGGGTCCGTGACGTAGTGGTGCCAATCGACGATGTCGGTGCGGACGTGCGCCCAGCCGGAGTTGTCGACGATCGGCCGGGTCGGGTCGAGCTCCTTCAGCCTCTCGTACGCGCGGACGACGACGGCGGCCTTGTCCGGGTCTCGGGCGACGTCCCAGTCCAGCCCCCACTCCTCGTTGTACAGCCCCCAGATGACGATGCTCGGGTGGCTGCCGTCGCGTTCGACCATGGCCGGGATCTGGTCTTCGAACGCGGCGATGGCTTCGGGTCTGAACCGGCTGGCGCAAGCGGGCTCTTCCCAGACCAGCATGCCCAGACGGTCGGCGGCATGCAGCCAGACGGGATCTTCGAGCTTAAGGTGCTTGCGGACGAGGTTGTATCCGGCACCCAGGGCGAGTTCCAGATCGGCGTAGAGCGCTTCTGCGGTCGGGGCGGTCATGCCGGTGGCCGGCCAGTAGCCTTGATCGAGCACGCCTCGCAGGTAGCAGCGATCACCGTTGAGATAAAACGCCTCGCCTCGGGCCTCGAACCGGCGAAGCCCCGCGCTCGCGTGGACAATGTCCGCGCCGCCCTCGGTCGTCACGCGTACCGTCACCTGGTACAGGTACGGATCTGCGGGTGACCACAGCCGTGGCGACTCCACCACGATGAAGCCACTGGCAGATCCGGCGGCGCTCACCGGCAAGGTTGCCTCGACGGGTGTGTCGGCGCCGGACACGGCAACCGTCAACGTGACCGGTACTCCGCGGTCTCCGTCGACTCGGGCGTCGATCTGGAAACCGGTGAGGCTGTCGCCGCGAATCGAGAGCGACCCGAGCCAGGTGGGCGGGCGCTGTTCGATCCACACCGACTGCCATATTCCCGACGTGGGGGTGAACGCGACGTCGTCGTAGTCGTCCGGCGGCAGCGACCGCTGCTTGCCGTGGACGATGCTCCGCTTGTCTGACGGCGCGTCCACTCGGACGACGAGTTGAGCCGGCCGACCCGCCGTTACGTGGTCGGTGATGTCGAACTCGAACGGTGTGTAGCCGCCTTCGTGGCTGCCGACCGGGATGCCGTCGAGCCAGATGAAGGCCGCGTGGTGGACGGCGCCGAACCTAAGGAACACCCGCTTATCGGGCCAGTCCGGCGGCACAACGACGGTGCGTCGGTACCAGCCTCGCTCCAGCCAGGTGCGCCCGATACGGGAGGCCGCTGTCTCCCACGCGAACGGCACCACGATCTGGTGGGCCCATGGCGGGGTGGGCAGATCATCTGCCTCATCGAAGCCGAGGTTGTCATCGGGAAGGAACTCCCACTCGCCGTTGAGTGTGAACCAGCGGCCGTCGCGGACCAGGTCGGGCCGCGGGTACTCCGCTCTCGGGGTGTCTCGTTGAGGCACCTGGAGCACCTTCCTGAGATGGGAGTTCTCGGTCGGCATCGTCAACATCGAGGGCTACCCCTTCACACTTCCGGCGAGAATCCCACTGATGAAGTGTCGCTGGAGCAGGATGAAGATCACGAGCAGTGGGATCAATGCAACCGAGCTGGCGGCCAGCAGCTGCCCCCACACCGT
>CAZMXH010000062.1:10099-13040 GCA_964570165.1 uncultured Actinomycetes bacterium | reverse complement strand
CATCGTTGGGCTTGAGCGACAGACCGCCGGAGTCGAACGTGATGCCCTTGCCGACCAGCGCGATGCGCCGGTTCGCCCGCGGCGGCTCGTACGAGAGGCGCACGAGGCGCGGCGGCCGGGACGAGCCCTGGCCCACGCCGATGAGGCCGCCGTAGCCGCCCTTGGCGAGCGCCTTCTCGTCCAGTACCTCGACGGCAAGCTTGGCGCTCTTCGCGTACTTCTCGGCCGCTTCTGCGAAGTCCTTCGGAGCCAGGTCACGGGGAGGCGTGTTGACCCAGTCCCTGGCCTGGTTGACCGCTGCTGCGACGATCTCCGCACGGAGCGTGGCTTCCCTGACGGCCTTCGCCCTGATGCCCGGGCCGATCACGGTGGCGGTGGCCAGCGGAGCCTTGCCGTCGTTGCCGGTCTTGTACTCGTCGAAGACGTACGCGCCGAGCAGCAGGCCCTCGACCACGGCCATGGCCTCGTCCGGCCCCGAGGCGGGCAAGGCGAACGCGGCCGACCCGGTGCCGGCAAGCGATCGCGCACCGGCACCGGCCGCTCGCCGGATGGTCTCGGCGGGCAGGTCGCCCTCGGCCGGCGGCTTGCCCACGCCCACGGCGGCCACGACCGGTGCGTTGGCAGCGCCACCTGTCGGCAGCTTGGTGACCTCGTCAGGCTCCCCCTTGGCTCCGAGTTGCTCGAGGATCGTGGCGAGCGAGCCGCCCATGGCCGCGTCGACCGGCTCGGCGCCGGGCAGCAGACCGGGCGGGCCTCCGTCGCTCTGCGTGATGCCGACGACGATCGCATCGACCTTGAGGCCAGTCGGATCGGCCGAGGACAGGGTCACCGTTGGCACGTCTTCCTCCATGACGTCGGAGCAGGATGGGTCGCATCCCCGGCGTGATGTTACGCGCCTGCGCCGGCGCCGCGCTTCGCCAGGTACCGGCGCTGACGCCGCAGGAAGTCACGATGGGGGCCGTCGTGCGGGCCGGAGCCGTCAACGGCGCCGAAGACGCCGAAAGACATGGAGTGCCTCGGCGTCCGAGAAGACGCGCCGGACGTAGAGGTCGGCCCATTCCGCGGCGCCCCGGTAGCCGCTCATCGCAACTATCCGGTCGGCCATCGCATCGGCGTCGACCGGCGTTCTCCGCAGCTGGACGACTCCGTCCAGCAGCAGCGCCCAGTGCGGCGCCGGGCGACCGTACGGCATGCCGACACTGCCAGGGTTCACGATGAGCCGGCGGTCGACCAGCCGCTGGAAGGGCATGTGGGTGTGCCCGCATACGACGGTCTGGACGGCGTTCCCGAGCCCGGAGAGCACCTCCGCCCAGCGCTCTAGGGAGGTGTCTACGAGGACGACCTCGTCGTCGTCGCGCGGCGTCCCGTGACAGAACAGCACCGGGCCGAAGCCGTCGACGTCCAGCGTCACCGGGTGTGGCAACGCGGCAAGCCGCTCCACATGGTGTGGCCGCAGTTCGCCCGCCGCCCACGACGCGATGGGATCCGAGACGGCCGTTGTCTCGCCGCGGGCCAGGGTGACCAGTTCGCGGTCGGCGTTGCCGCGTACCCAGATGGCTCGATCGCCCAGCGAGGCCAACAGGTCGAGCGTTTCGACCGGCAACGGGCCGGCGGCGATATCGCCGGTGAGGACGATGCGGTCGGCGGCGCGTACGTCCCCCTCTGCGAGGACGGCCTCGAGCGCGGGCAGCACGCCATGGATGTCGGAGAGGACCGCAACGCTGGTCGCCATGAACGCCATGCTTCCTGCACCCGTAAAGTGCGTGCAATGACCGAACGGGAGCGCTCGCCGCTGCACGACAGGCATCTCGCGCTCGGCGCGAAGTTCGCGGAGTTCGGTGGCTGGGAGATGCCGCTGCAGTACTCGGGCGTGATCGACGAGCACACCGCGGTCCGGGAGCGGGTCGGCCTGTTCGACGTCAGCCACCTCGGCAAGGCCACGGTGACCGGTGCGGGCGCGCGACAGTTCGTCGACTCGTGCCTGACCAACGCGCTGGACAAGATCCGCCCCGGTGCGGCGCAGTACACGTTGTGCTGCGACGACGCGACCGGCGGGGTCGTCGACGATCTGATCGTGTATCTGCGGGCCGATGACGACCTGCTGCTGGTACCGAACGCCGCCAACAACGCAGAGGTCGTGCGGCGGCTGGCGGCCGCCGCCCCGGCCGAGATCGCGGTGCGTGACGCCCACCGTGAGTACGCGATCCTGGCCGTGCAGGGGCCGTCCAGCGACGCAACGCTCGGTGCGCTCGGCCTGCCGACCGGTCACGGCTTCATGTCTTTTCTGGACGCCACGCTGGACGGTGTGCCGCTCGTGGTCTGCCGGACCGGCTACACGGGGGAGCGCGGCTACGAACTGGTCGTGCCATGGGCGGAGGCGGCTGAGGTGTGGGACGCGGTGATGGCCGCCGGCGAAGAGCACGGTCTCGCCCCCTGCGGCCTCGGTGCCCGCGACACGCTGCGTACCGAGATGGGCTATCCGCTGCACGGGCAGGATCTGTCTCTCGAGATCACTCCGGTCCAGGCGCGGCTCGGCTTCGCCGTGGGGTGGAACAAGCCCGCGTTCTGGGGCCGGGATGTGCTGCTCGCCGAACGAGCGGCCGGGCCGGTGCGCCGGCTGCGAGGGCTGGCGGCAACCGGTCGCGGCATCCCGCGTCCAGGCATGACCGTGCTGGTCGACGGCGTCCCGAGCGGCCGGGTCACGTCCGGGACCTTCTCCCCGACGCTGCGGCGGGGCATCGGCCTCGCGCTGCTGCCGTCGCAGGTCGAGGACGGCGCCACGGTCGAGGTGGACGTCCGGGGCCGCGCCGAACCGTTCGAGGTGGTCAAGCCCCCCTTCGTCACCCCGCACACCCGCTGAGCGCGGTTCGATCACGTGAAGCAGGTGCAGCCCCCCTGCGAACAGCCCCCACACCCCGGGGACTACGGGCACCCCAGGGGT
>CAZMXH010000062.1:0-10089 GCA_964570165.1 uncultured Actinomycetes bacterium | reverse complement strand
AGGCGCAGCCACCCTGCAACCGCCCCGCCCCCCGCTTCACCTCGGGGCCCCCCTGCTGAACGTGATCGAACCACGCTCAGCCGAGAAGCGCGGCGGCCGCTTGGATGTGGGGCACGGCGAGCAGCGCCCCGAGGCCCACGCCATCGGCGAGCCCGTAGTCGAGCAGCGGCGTGAGGCGGAGCCGGTCGAGCGCGGCGGTGTGCGCCGGGTCGCTCGTACGGTGTGCGGCGGCGAACCACCGGACGGTTCGGTAGCTGACGCGCTGCGCCACCAGGGCGGCCGCGCAGGGCGTGAGGTCGTCCAGTAGGACCGGCGTACGCCGTGCCGCGGCGGCCAGGAGCACCCCTGCTGCCGTCGCGACGGCGCCGGCCTCCAGCGTGGCCAGCAGCGGCACCATGTCTCCGGTGACCGGACGTGCTCGGCGCGCGGTGTCGCGGACCGCGGCGCAGGTGCGCATCCAATCCCGGTCGTCCATCCCGGGACGGTGCCCGACGACCGCGGCGACCTCGGCGTTGGCCAGCAGTGCCACCAGCGCTATCGGCGGTACCGGGTCGCTGCGTGCGCTGAGCACCAGCAGGTCGGTGCCGGCGTCGATCTCGGAGTCTGCGACGTCCACGCCGGTCCGTACTCCAGCGGCGGCATCGCTAGGCTGGGCGGGCGGCTCGACCTCCCGCACACTCACCCCGGCCAACTCGCTCAGCTCGGACGACTGATCGAAGGCGACCGACACCAGGCGGACCCTGGAGAACGGAGCCGTCGGGCAGCGTCCTTGGACGGCGGCCACCCATGCGGCCAGCTCTCCCAAGCGCCCGTACCGGCCCCCCTTCTCCTCGGCGGCGGCCAGTGCGTCCCGGCGCGCCCGGTCGTCCGGAAGCTCGATACGGGCGGCGAGGGCGGTCAGATCCGGCCCGGGCGCGTCGTCAGCAGGCTGCACGGTCTCGAAGGATAGAGGTACCGCCTATGTCCTCGGGGTCCTCGGGCTCACCGACCTGGCGCTGCGGCGGACGTGCCGCCACTACCGTGACGCTGCACTTGCCCTAACCTCGGGGGTATGCCGTGGACCTGGCGCTACCTCGACGCGGAGGGCAACTCGGTCGCCGTGCCTGACAACGGGCGTTTCGCGACCCAGGCGGATGCCGAGACGTGGCTCGGGCAGGAGTGGGAGCGCCTCGCTGAGGATGGGGTGGCTGCCGTGACGCTCTGCGAGGACGGCCACGAGATCTACGGACCGATGGACCTTTCGCCCGGGTAGCTCCGGCTAGCCCGTGGGAAGCCACCGCGGCCCCGGCCTCAGCGTTTGAGATCCTTGCCGAAGCAGCGGACCAGCTCGGAACCGGCGTAAACCCCGAACGGCGCGATGCGCTCGTAGCCGCTCGACTCGTACAGCGCCATCGCCTCTGGTTGCCGCAGCCCGGTCACCAGCACGGTCCTCCGGTACCCGGCGGCCGCCGCGTGCGACTCGAGCTCCGCCAACAGCCGGCGGGCTAGCCCTTCGCGCCGGTGATGCTCCGGGACGTACATCCGCTTGATCTCGGCCACGTCCTCGTCATACCGGCGGAAACCGCCCGAGGCCACGGGCTCGGAACCCAGGAAGCCCACGAGGAACAGCCCATCGGGCGGGTCGAACTGCCCATCGCCCACCGGCGTCTCGTCCTCCCCGCCGTATCGGGCGACGTACTCGGCCTGGAGTTCCGCCTCGAGAGCACGAACCACCGGGTCGTCGTACGACAGCGGTCGGACGATCAGGTCGCGCGCCGGATCGCCGGCTGTTGCCGTCATATCTTGTCTCCCGGCCGAACCGCCGGCTTCGGCAGCCGCAGCCGGCGAAGCTGCGTCGCCCGGGCGATTGCATAGAGACCGTGGCCCCGCTGGCTGTCGTCGGGGAACCGCCGGCGGATCTCGCGCTTGACCCGCGTGCTGAGCATGACCAGTTCGAAGACGATCGTGAACATCATCAACAACATCAGCAGCGTAGAGAAGACCTGCACCGCGGCGATCGGGATGAAGCTGGTCAGCAGCACGACGACCACGATGGGCAGGAAGAACTCCGCGATCGTGCGGCGCGAGTCGACGTAGTTCCGGATGAACTTGCGGACAGGGCCCTGGTCGCGCTTGAGGAAGTAGCGCTCGTCGCCGGAGGCCATCGCATTACGGGCACGGTTGCGCTGCTGCCGCATCCGCTCCCGGTCCCGCTTCATCGCCTCCCGCCGCGTCAGCGGGGGCTTGACGCGCTCCCTGCGCGCTTGTTCAGCCTCTCTCCGCTTGGGCGTCGGCCGGCCTTTTCCGGTCTCGGCGGACTCCGGCAGGGCAGCCGGGGCTGCCTCCTGTTGTTGCGAACTGCGGCGACGGAACACGTCACCAAGGGTATGCCAGGATCCGTGCCGCCCTGCCATCCCGGACGCCGACCACGTAGTGTTGACCAGGTAGCAGGTTGTCGTCGCGGTGCTGCCGCGCAAACTCGGATAAGGAAGGGCTACCGGGTCAGATGGGGATCCTTCAGCGGATGTCCTTGATCTTCCGGTCCAAGGCAAACAAGGCGCTCGACCGCGCCGAGGATCCACGGGAGACTCTGGACTACTCGTATCAGAAGCAGCTTGAGCTGTTGCAGAAGGTGCGCCGTGGCGTCGCGGATGTGGCGACCAGCCGGAAGCGTATCGAGGTGCAGCTGTCCCAGATGTCGGGGCAGGCGGAGAAGCTGCAGAACCAAGCGAGCAAGGCGCTCGAGCTCGGTCGCGAGGACCTTGCTCGGGAGGCGCTGACCCGGCGGTCGGGTCTGGCCACCGAGATCAACGGACTGCAGAGCCAGCACGCCGCCCTGCAGGCGGAGGAGGAGAAGCTCTCGCTCGCCGCGCAGCGGTTGCAGGCGAAGGTCGAGTCGTTCCGCACGCGCAAGGAGACGATCAAGGCCACTTACACCGCCGCCGAGGCACAGACGCGCATCGGCGAGGCGTTCAGTGGCATCTCCGAGGAGATGAGCGACGTCGGGATGGCGGTGGAGCGCGCCGAGGAGAAGACGGCCGAGCTCCAGGCCAGGTCCAGCGCCGTGGACGAACTGCTCGCTTCGGGCGTGCTCGAAGACGTCACCGGAACCAGGCGCGATGACATCGCCTACGAGCTCGACCGGATGGCGTCGAACAACGACGTCGAGTTGGAGCTCGCCCGGATGAAGCAGGAGCTCACCGCGGGTCCGGGCAACGGCGAGGAGCAGCGTGAGATCACTGGCAAGGCCGACTCAGAGCCGGAGGTCTCGACCGAGCCGCAGGCCGAGCAGCAGCGCGAGGAGGGCCGGTCGTGATCGTACGCATCATGGGAGAGGGCCAGTTCCAGGTCGACAAGGACGACCTGGCAGAGCTCAACCGGCTGGACGACCAACTCGGCGACGCCATCGATTCTGGCGACGACGAGGCCTTCCGGTCGGCGCTGACTGTGCTGCTCGAGGCCGTGCGCTCGGCGGGGACGCCGGTGCCCGATGACGAACTGGTCCACAGCGACCTGGTGCTGCCGTACGCGGACGCACATGTGGACGACGTGCGGGCGATGCTCACCGAGGACGGCCTCATCCCCGGTTGATCACGTCCGGCAGGTCCACCGGAGCCACCAGGAACGCATGCCTGGTGGCGTTCCGTTAAGCCTGGTGGAATGCTGCGTCGTGCCGTGACGCGGGTCGCGCGAAGGAGGAGGAGGAGTGCCAGTGGCCAAGACGAGGTTCCGTCCGGATCGGGGCCTGTCGTTCCGGATGTTCCTGACCATGCTGGTGCTCGCCGGCCTGTTCGTGGTTCTGATCTGGGCTATCGCAACGTTTACCCGCGGCGGCTGGTGGCTCGGCATCATCTTCGGTCTGGGAATCTTCTGGGCACAGTGGTACTTCTCGGACACCATCGCGCTGAAGGGCATGGGCGCCCGCGAGGTGTCGCCGCAGCAGGCGCCGCAGCTGCACGCGATCGTCGACCGGCTCTGCGCACAGGCCGACATGCCCAAGCCGCGCGTGGCGATCGCCAACACCAACATGCCGAACGCGTTCGCCACCGGCCGGAGTCCGAAGCGCGCCGTCGTGTGCGCGACGACCGGGCTCATGAACCGGCTGGACGAGCGCGAGCTCGAGGGTGTGATGGCGCACGAGTTGTCACACGTCGCGCACAGGGACGTGACGGTCATGACGGTCGCCTCCGTGGTTGGCGTGCTCGCTGGCTTTCTCACCCGGATGGGCCTGTTCGGTGCGATGGGAGGCCGGCGCGACAGCGGCGGTGCACCCGTCATCCTCGTGATCATGGTGGTGTCGATAGTGGTGTACGCGGTCAGCTTCCTCATGACCCGGCTGCTGTCGCGGTACCGCGAGCTGGCCGCCGATCGGGCGGGCGCGTACCTGACGGGTCAGCCGTCCCATCTGGCCAACGCACTGACGAAGATCACAGGTGAGATGCGCCGACTCCCGGAGCGCGACCTGCGAGAGGCGGAGCCGTACAACGCGTTCTTCTTCGCGCCGGCGTTCACCAACAAGGTCGACCTGGCGCGGATGTTCTCCAGCCATCCGACGCTGGAGCAGCGGCTGGAGCAACTGGGCAAGATCTCGGTGGAGCTCGGCCGGGGGTAGCAGGTGGGCTTCCTCGACGCCATCCTGGGACGGTCGAAGCCGGCCAAGCCGAACCTCGACGCGCTGTTCTCCGTACCTACCGCCGCGCTGACGCTGGAGTCGGCCGCTGAGATCCGGCCCACCGGGACGGGCGCGGTGTGCTTCCGGGAGATGGAGGGCGGCCCTTTCGAGCGGCTCAAGGATGAGATCACAACGTTGCTCGGCGGCTCCGAGCCGGAGGAAGTGCATGACGCGTACGGCTATACCTGGATGGTGCTCCGTCACGATCCCAGCGACATGCCTGGACTGGTGACGAACCTGCACGCGGTCAACACCACTCTCGAGGGCGCCGGCTTCGGACCGTCGCTGCTGTGCTCGACGATCATGTTTCGCGGGGCGGAGGGCCAGTCACTGGCGCTGGTCTACCTGTACAAGCGGGGTTCGTTCTACCCCTTCGCGCCTGTGGCAGGAGCGGACCGCCGTCGGGACAGCGCGCTGGAGCTTCAGGTGCGTTCGCTGATCGAGGGGGACCTGAACATCGAGCAGGACCTGAGTCGCTGGTTTCCGGTCTGGGGGGCTCCTGGCCTATAACAGGCGTAGCACGTTTATCACAGATCAGCGTCATCTCGGTGTTGCGGCTGTTCTCGTGACTGACCGGGAGATACGCTGCCTCCCGCGCTGGGTGTCGTGCGCCGGCCGAATGCTGGGCGACACTTGGCGTCGGACCTGACTGCACTTCTAGTAGAGGAGCGGAAATGAGGAGAGCGACGTGGTGGCGCGCCACGGCTGCTGTGAGTGCGCTGGCACTGACGCTGGCTGCCTGCGGCGACGGTGACGACGACACCGCCGCGGAGGAGCCTGCCGAGGAGGAAACCGAGGAGGCCACGCCTGAGGAGACGGAGCCGGCCGAAGGCGATGAGGTGGACATCAACCGGCCGGGCCGCGATGACAAGCTGGACCTCGGTTACATCCTGCCGGAGTCGGGCCCGCTCGCCTTCCTAGGCGCGCCAATGATCACCTCGGTCCAGCTGGCCGTGGATGACATCAACGCGGCCGGCGGCGCGCTCGGCCAGGACGTGACGCTGACGACCGGCGACGAGGCCGGGGACGCTGCGGTCGTCCGTGACACTGCAGCGCGGCTGATCAACGGGGGAGTCGACGGGGTGGTCGGCGCGGCCGCATCTGGGATGTCGCAGGAGATCATCCAGCTCCTGTTCGACAACCAGATCGTGCAGTGCTCTCCGGCGAACACCTCGCCGGCCTTCACTGACCAGGAGAACAACGGCTTCTACCACCGGACAGTGCCGCCTGACCAGGCGGTCACCCCGGTCATCGTGGACGAGGTCACCGCAGACGGCCACACCAACGTGGCGATCGCTGCGCGCGCGGACGACTACGGCGTTGCTCTTGCGGACCTCGTCGAGGCGGGCTTGCAGGACGTCGGCGCCAGCGTGGCCACCCGCCAGGACTACGACCCGAACGCGACCGACTTCTCGGCAGAGGTCTCTGAGATCGTCGGAGCTGACCCAGACGCTGTGGTCATCATCGCCTTCGGCGAGGGTGCCATCATGATCCGGCAGCTCATCGAGGCCGGTATGTCGGCCGAGCAGTTCTACGGCTCGGACGGTCTCTTCGGACCCACCCTGGCTGTGGGCGACGCGGCGGTGAACCCGGACGACCCGGGCTACATCGAGGGCATGAAGGTCATCGGCGCCGCGGGTGGCGCGGAGTTCAACGACCGCCTGAACGAGGCACTGCCCGACGACCAGAAGGGCAACCTGATCTACGGCGGCCAGTCGTACGACTGCGCCATCGCCATTGCCTTGGCGGCGGTCGCCGCCGACTCGGCCGACCCGGTGGACTTCAACGACACCTTCAACGAGGTTGTCGGTGGCGAGGGCACCGAGTGCTCCTCGTACGAGGAGTGCGTCGGCCTGCTCGAGGACGGCGAGCAGATCAACTACGAGGGCGTGAGCGGTCCGCTGGAGAACGAGGGCTCCGACCCGACGTTCGGCCGGTACGCGATCGCACAGTTCCAGGCCGATGGCACGCTCGAGGTCGTCGGCGACCAGGACATCAACCTGGCAGAGATCGAGTAGCCGATCGCGCTCAGGCCCTACCTGAGGCGGTGATGGGGCCGGCGCCCAAGCGTGGGCGCCGGCCCCTTCGCGTGCCGCAACGGCGGCGGCTGGGGAGACTGGCCGCAGGCATACCGCCCGGATCGCGGGCGAGCGCAGCCGATCGGGGCGACGCTGTGCGGCAATCCCGTGCCGTCAGCGAGGCGAATCCCGTGCCGCCGGCCCGGGGCTTCTTCCGCCGTGACGTCCGCCCGGAGCGGGACGGTCGATCACGTTCGGCAGAGTCGTCCGCACCTCACGAGGACCGCGTGCCTGCCGCGCCACGGGTACGCCTGCCGAACGTGATCGAACAGGAGGCGCTACCGCGTGACGCTGAGGATCATCTCGCGCTTGTTGCCGAGGATGCCCTGCGGCCGGTAGATCAGGAGAAGCACGAGCGCGACGCCGACCGAGAACCTGGCGACCGCGCCGACCGCGCCGCCGCCGGTCATGAAGTCCGGAAGGTAGTCCGCCGCGCCGGCCTGGCGGATCGCCGCCTGCAGCGAGCTGAACAGGAACCAGAAGATCACCGCGCCCAGCAGCGGACCGACCCTGGACGCGACTCCGCCGATGATCAGGATGGTGTACGCGATGAACGTCACCTCAGGCAGGTAGCTGTCCGGGTTCACGGTCTGGCCCGAGATCGCGAACATCGCTCCGCCGAGGGCGCCCATCGCGCCGCCGATGGCGAGGCTCTGGAGCTTGTAGCTGAACACGTTCTTGCCGAGCCCGCGTGCGACGTCCTCGTCATCCCGGATCGCCTTGATGACCCGGCCCCAGGGGCTGCGGACAAGCAGAATGACCACGATCGTGAGCAAGATTGCCAATGCCCACGTGACCAGCAGCACCCACAACTGCGCGTGGGAGTAGCTGAGCCGGCCGATCCCGTAGCTCCCCGACGGGATCGGGTTCAGCGCGAAGAACTCGCCGGCAATCGACTGGAGCCCGAACGGCCCGCCGGTCAGCGGCTCGGCCGTGCTGGACCTGAACAGCAGCCGCAGCACCTCGGCAACCGCGATCGTGGTGATCGCGAAGTAGTCCGCACGCAGCCGCAGCGTCGGAACACCCACGATCAGCGCGAGGATGATCGCCAGCGCGATGCTCACGACCAGGCCCAGCCACATCGAACCGCCGAACGTGGCGACCGTTATCCCGACGCCGTACGCGCCGACGAGCATGAAGGCGACCTGGCCGAAGTTGAGCAGCCCGGTGTAGCCGAAGTGCAGGTTGAGCCCGATCGCCAGGAGCGCGTACGCCGCCGCCTGAGCGCTGAAAGCGGAGCGCAGGCCCTCGCCCAAGATCGCTGCGAAGTCCATCCAGGCCCTCCCGTCACCCCACGCGCTCGGCTCGTCCGAATATGCCCTGCGGTCTGATGAGCAAGGCGAGGATCAGCACCACCAGTGCCCACATGATCTTGAGCTCCGACGGGAACACCAGCACGGAGAGCTCGGTGACCATCCCGATGATCAGACCGCCCACCATCGCGCCGTACGCCGTCCCGATGCCGCCGAGGATGACCGCCGCGAACATCAGCAGCAGCAGGCGGAAGCCCATGAAGTAGTCCGCTGCGATGGCGGAGCCGTAGAAGATCCCGCCGAGAGCGGCGAGCCCCGAACCCGCGGTCCACACCACAAGCGTCGTCCTGTCGACATTGATGCCCGATGCCGAGGCGAGCGCCGGGTTGTCCGACACCGCTCGGACGGCCTTGCCCATCTTGGTTCGCTGCAGCACGGTAGCGACGGCGACGAGAACGATGACGGACAGCCCGATGATGGTGAGGTCACGCGGCGTCAGCGACACCGGCCCGAGCTGTATCTGCTGCTGGCCCACGTAGTCGGCATACGTCCGTATGGTGCCGCCGAAGAACAACAGGTTCAGGAAGCGGATCGCCAGCGCTAGGCCGATCGTGATGACAAGCAGTTGGAACAGGCCGAGCTGTCTTCGGCGGAGAGGCAAGAAGAGTCCGCGTTCGAGCCCCGCGCCCAGGAGAGCGACCAGCGCGACGGTGATGGCCGCGGCGCCGATCAGCTGGATGTCCAGATGGACGTTGAGAAACCAGGCGAACAGGGCGCCGACGGCGACGATCTCGCCATGGGCAAAGTTGATCAGGCCGGTCGTACCGAAGATCAACGACAGCCCGACCGCGGTCATCGCGATGATCAGGCCGAACTTGATGCCGTTGCCGACGGCCCGGAAGAGAGCGGTCAGCTGCCCGGCGCCCAGCCCGCCCTCACCGAGCTGGAAGATTGCTGGCCGCGACTGGCCCGACAGCACCCGGACCTGAAGCGGGTTCCGCTCCGCGTCACGCAGTTCGATCTCCTCGGGCAGGGTCTCCTCGACGAGCAGCACCGAGTACGTGCCGCCCTGCTCGAGCTGCACCCTCCAGGTGCCGTCGTCGGCGGTCGTCACCTCGGCGACCTCGTTGCCGTCCGAGTCGCCCACGACGATGGTGACGCCCGAGACAGGTTCTCCCTCGTTGTCCCTCAAGGTGCCACCGATGCTCTGCTCGGTCTCCTGCTCCGCCTCCTCTTCACCGGCAGCAGCGGCCGCCGCCGTGCCCAGCGACAGCATGCCGAGCGCGGCGAGCAGCATCGCGCCGACGAGGAACCGGCGCACGCGGATGCGGTGAAGCACAGCACCTCCTTGAGACCGGGCACCGTCACGGTGGAACGGATGCGACCACTGTCTCACTATCTGAACTGACGCACTGTAACCATGCCGAGCGGCGCGTCCCAAAAAGACCTCCCGGCTGCGCGGCAAATCGTGACGATATCGCTATCAACGTCACCGCCCCGCGTTCTCCAGCGAGCCGGTGAGGTCCGACTCCGGATCGCCGACGATGCAGAGGACCTCCCGGTCGCCCTCGGCCCACGATGACTCGGTGGGTGCCAGGAAGCCGTAGTCGAGCTCAGAGTCGCTCCATGGGGTGCCGACGAACTCCTCGAACGCCATGACGCACACCTCGTCGGCGAAGTCAGCAACCGCTTCGTCGCCCGGGTAGTCCTCGCCGGTCATCTGATCCGACGCGAACACCTCGTCGCTGTGCTCTTCGGAGCAAGGCACGGCACTGACCTGGCTGATCTCGTCACCCTCGGCGAACCCCTCCAGGCAGTCGCCGACGCGCAACTCGAAGACGTCCA
This sequence comes from uncultured Actinomycetes bacterium, assembly GCA_964570165.1. Classification (GTDB taxonomy): domain Bacteria; phylum Actinomycetota; class Actinomycetes; order Jiangellales; family Jiangellaceae; genus JBMCTR01. Next base: position 262 of record CAZMXH010000062.1, on the reverse strand, counting down.
TCTCGGTCCGCTCGAGCAACTCCCCGTTGTCGTCGCGTTCCACGTCCTCGCCGCACCCCGCCACGACGAGCGCAGTCAGCAGGGCGATGGTGCCGCCGCGTGCCGCTCGGGCCATGCTGTTCACGCCGGTGCCTCTCCTCGTCGCCTTGTGCCGTCAGGCCCGTACTCAATCATGCGCCGCTCGCCAGATGAACCGAGACCGGCACAATGGGTCCCATGCCTGGTCTGGAACGGGCTCTCTCCGCACGGCTCAAGCGCGACG
>CAZMXH010000061.1:0-13163 GCA_964570165.1 uncultured Actinomycetes bacterium | reverse complement strand
AGCGCCACATCTTCTTCAGGCCGAACTCCTCGACGCGAGCCTCGTCCGGCGTGATCGTCGCGCACTTGACCCCGACCCCGTGCTCGGCGATCGCGTTCGCCGCGTCGATCGTGACCTGGTCCGACGTGGCATCCCGCTGCTGGATCGACAGGTCGAAATACCGCAGGTCGATGTCCAGATACGGGTGGATCAGCCGGTCCTTGATGAACGCCCAGATGATTCTGGTCATCTCGTCGCCGTCGAGCTCCACGATCGGGCCGGCCACCTTGATCTTTGCCATGACTGCGGGCAACTCCTCCGGTTCAGCCTGATTCTCTCGACGTCAAGATACCCGTCCTGCGTTCGATCACCTTCGGCGGGGTTGTCCTCACCTCACGAGGTCTGCGTACCTGTCGCGGCAGGGGTGACCCTGCCGAACGTGATCAAACGTCAGATAAGCGCCAGTGCCTTGACGGCGTCCCGTTCCTCGAGCAGCTCGGCCACCGACGCGTCGATCCGCTGCCGGGAGAAGTCGTTCACGTCCAGCCCTTGGACGATCTCGAACCGACCGTCGCGCGACACGACGGGGAACGAGGACACTAGCCCTTCGGGCACCCCATAGGACCCGTCCGATACCACGGCCGCGGACGTCCAGTCATCGGCCTGTGTCCCGTGCACCCAGTCGCGGACGTGGTCAAGCACGGCGTTCGCGGCCGACGCGGCACTCGAAGCGCCTCGTGCCTCGATGATCGCCGCACCCCTCTTCGCCACGGTCGGGATGAACTCGTTAGCCAGCCACGCCTCGTCCACCAGGTCGGAGACGCGCCGGCCGTCCACCTCGGCGTGGAAGACGTCGGGATACTGCGTGGCCGAATGGTTGCCCCAGATGGCCAGCTTCGAGATCTGCCCGACCCCGACCGACAGCTTCTTCGCTAGCTGTGAGATCGCGCGGTTATGGTCCAGCCGGGTCATCGCGTTGAACCGCTCGGCTGGGACGTCGGGTGCGTGTGCCTTCGCGATCAGCGCGTTGGTGTTCGCCGGGTTGCCGACCACCAGCACCCGGACGTCAGACGCCGCGCCGGCGTTGATCGCGGCGCCCTGCGGGCCGAAAATGCCGCCGTTGGCCTCCAGCAGGTCGCCCCGCTCCATTCCCTTCGTCCGCGGCCGCGCCCCCACCAAGAGTGCGATGTTCGTTCCGTCGAACGCCCGGGTGACATCGTCGGTGACGTCGAAACCGGCGAGCAGCGGGAACGCGCAGTCGTCGAGCTCCATCGCGATGCCGTCGGCCGCCTGGATCGCCGGCGGTATCTCCAGCAGTGTCAGCCGCACCGGCACGTCGGGACCGAGCAGCTGGCCGGAACCGATACGGAACAGCAACTGGTAGCCGATCTGCCCGGCAGCTCCGGTGACCGTGACGTTGACAGGGGCCATGATCCTTCTCCTCGCCTACGGCATTCGCTACCCGGCGATGCTATGCGGCCCCCCGCAGCCAGCGCACGACGAGGTCGGCGTCCCAGTCGTGGATCAGCGCGAGCGCCGCGGCCAGTCCGCCTGCCCCCAGGAGCAACAGCAGCAGGACGTCGAGCCAGCGGGACCGCGACCGCAACAGCCCGGCCCACCGATCCGGGAGGACGGCGCGCAACGCCCCTGCACAGCAGATCGCCCCCGTCAGCACCACCGAGCCGCGCCGGAAGTCGGCATCGGCGAGCACCAGTCCGAGCCCGGCGCCCAGGCCGGCCAGCACGAGCAGCATCGGCCACTGCCGGACGACGAACGGCTGCCGCCGCGGCGCGCTTGTTCTCGCCGACGCTGCGGCTGCCTCCCGTTCAACGCTCAGCAAGGGGAACCCACCGCTGGTTCCGTGGGCCGGTGTACTCGCTGCCCGGGCGGATCAGCCGGTTGTCCTCCTGCTGCTCGATCACGTGCGCGGTCCACCCGCTCATCCGCGACACCGCGAACACCGGCGTGAACAGGTCGTGCGGGATCCCGAGCGCGTGGTAGACGCTCGCGGCGAAGAAGTCGACGTTCGGGTACAGGCCCTTGATGTCGAACACCACCTTCTCCATCCGGCGCGACATCTCGTAGTAGAGCGGCTCGCCGGTGAGCCGGCCGAGCTCCTCGCTCAGCCTCCGCAGGTGGGTCGCGCGGGGGTCCTCGGTCTTGTAGACGCGGTGGCCAAAGCCCATCAGCTTCCGGCCGGCGTCCAGCTCGGCCCGCACGAACTGCTCTACTCCGTCGACGCCGCCCTCGATCGACGTGAGGGTACGCATCACCGCCTCGTTCGCACCGCCGTGCAGCGGCCCCCGCAGCGCACCCATCGCGCCGGTGATCGCCGAGTGCATGTCGGACATCGTCGCGGCGATCACCCGCGCCGTGAACGTCGACGCGTTCATGGTGTGGTCGGCGTGCAGCACCAGGCACTCATCGAAGATCTCGGCGGCGCGGTCGCTCGGCCGTTCGCCGGTGATCTGCAGCAGGAAGTTGCCGGCGATGCCCAGGTCCGGGTCGGGATCCGGAACGGCGGTCCCGCGGCGCGCGGCCTCGTACCTCGCGACCAGGATCGGGAACTGCGCCACCAGGCGACACGCCTTGCGGCGGTTCGCCTCGGGCGAGGTTTCCGACGCGTCCGGATCGTCCACCGACGACGCCGAGACCAGGGTGCGCAGCGCCTCCATCGGGGTCCCGCTCGCCGCCACGTACGGGAGCAGGGACTCCACGGTGTCGCCCAGATCGCGACTGGCGGCGAGCTCGGCGGACAACTCGGCGAGCTGGATCTCGGTCGGCAGACTGCCCCGCTGGAGCAGGTGGATGCACTCCTCGAAGGAGATCCTGCCAGAGATGTCGTGAATGTCGTACCCGCGGTAGCTCAGCCGGCCTGCTGCGCCGTCGATGTCGGAGATCGCTGTCGATGCCGCGACAACGTCGGCCAGCCCGCGAGGCGACTTTACTGCCATGCCAGGACCTCCTCCTCCGACCTGCTCGTGGTTGCGGCAACCTTACCGATCGTGCTGCCGTTCGGCCGCCTCTACCACGTTGGTCAGCAGCATCGCCCGGGTCATCGGCCCGACGCCCCCGGGCACCGGCGCCAGAAACCCCGCGACCTCCCCCACCTCGGGTGCGACGTCGCCGGCCAGCTTGGCCCGGCCGGACGGTGCCGTGCCGACCCGGGTGATACCCACGTCGACGACCGCGGCTCCCGGCTTGACCATGTCCCTGGTGACCAGCCCGGGCGTGCCGGCCGCCGCGACGACGATGTCCGCGCGGCGAACGTGCTGGGCCAGGTCTACCGTGCCGGTGTGGCACAGCGTGACGGTGGCGTTCTCGCTACGCCGGGTAAGCAGCAGCCCGAGTGGCCGTCCCACGGTGACGCCCCGCCCGATCACCGTCACCTCGGCACCGGCAAGTTCGATGTCGTAGCGCCTCAGCAACTCCACGATCCCGCGCGGGGTGCACGGCAGGGGGGCCTGGCTCATCATCACCAGACGGCCGAGATTGACCGGATGGAGCCCGTCGGCGTCCTTGGCCGGGTCCACCGCCTCCAGCACCGGCTGCTCGTCCAAGCCGGCAGGCAGCGGCAGCTGGACGAGGAAACCGGTGCACGCCGGGTCGGCGTTGAGCTCGGCCACCGCGGCCTCCACCTCGGCCTGGCTCGCCGTCGCCGGCAGGTCGCGGCGGATGGACTCGATGCCCACCTCCGCGCAGTCGCGGTGCTTACCCGCCACGTACGACTGCGAACCGGGATCGTCGCCGACGAGCACGGTGCCGAGGCCGGGGACGACTCCGCGTGACCGCAGGGCGTCGACCCGTTCCTTCAGCTCCGCCTTGATCGCGGCGGCCGTGGCCTTACCGTCCAGGATTGTGGCGCCCACGATCACAGTCTGACATGGGGACGCCGCAGCCCACCGGCCAGCCGGGGTCCATCGCGGTCGCCGGGAGTCAGCGCCGCGATGCCCTCTCCGCGGTCTCCCTGCTCAGGGTCCGCACTCCCGCGCGGTGCCACGCCCAGCCGACCACCACGAGCAGCGCGCCGAAGACCAGGAAGCCTATGTCCCACTCCCACGGCGCTCCGAGGTCGTCACGGACGTGGTGGACCTGCAGAATGTGATGGTCGACCACGCCCTCCACCAGGTTGAAGATGCCCCATCCGGCGAGCAGCAGCCCGAAGTGAAAGCTCAGCGGAGGACCGAGCCGTCCCCGGCGCCACGCCACGAACGTGGCGACGAGACCGAGGAAGACGAAAAGCCACGTCGCAGCATGGAACAGCCCGTCGGCCACCGTGTTCGCCTCCAGCCCGGCCAGCGTCGTGGGCGGCCAGCGGTCGACCGACGTGACCATGTGGTGCCACTGAAGCAGCTGGTGCACCACGATGCCGTCGATGAAACCGCCGGGCCCGAGCCCGAGCAGCAGCCCTGGCAGGCGCGACGGTGTCCGCGCCGCACTGTTCGCAGCCTCGGCCATGCCCGACCGCTACCCCCGGGCGCCGGGCGCAAACAGCGGACAGCGGTGTCATGCCTGTCCGGCCAGCGTGTCGCTAGCCTGACAAGCATGAGCTGGGTGACGCCGCACGCTGTCGCTCCGGACCTGGCAGCCGACCTGGTCACGGGATGGACGGCGCGCGTCCAGGGACAGCACCGGCTGATTCCCGACGGGTGCGTCGACGTGCTGTGGATCGACAACGGCATGACCTGGGTGTGCGGGCCGGAGACGGCTGCCTGGACCTTCACGCTGCCACCCGGCACGGAAGCCGTTGGGGTTCGGTTCCAGGCGGGACGCGCGGGCGAAGTCCTCGGGTTCAACGCCTCCGAGGTGCGCAACACGCGCGTGCGGCTCGAGGACGTCATCGGTGCGCGCGGCGAGCGGGACCTCAGTGAGCAACTCGGCGACACGCCGCAGCCGGCGGCCAGGCTCGCCATCCTGCAACGGCACGCCCGCGGCTGGCTGTCCCAAGCGCCGGAACGTGGCCCCGTCGCGCATGCCGTCGCGCGGCTGCTCGAAAGGGACCCGACGACCCCCGTCGGCACCCTTGCCGACGCGGTCGCGCTGAGCGAGCGGCAGCTCCACCGCCGATGCCTCGCGGCTTTCGGGTACGGGCCCGCGACGCTGCGTCGCATACTCCGGCTGCAGCGGTTCATCCGGCTCGCCAACCATCCTGCGGCGCCGAAGGACCTGGCCAGTCTCGCCGCGCTCGCAGGTTACACCGACCAGCCGCACCTGTCCCACGAGTGCCGAGCGATCGCCGGTGCCAGCCCGCGCGAGCTGATCGGTCGGTCACAATCCGTCCGATCCGTACACGACATCGGGGAGGCCGACGCGGCAGCCTTGGCGGCATGACTGCTATCTCCGACCGTTACAGATTTCTCGCTTCCGAGGTCACCCGGCGTGTCGCGGCCGTCCCGCCGGACAGGTGGGACAACCCCTCGCCGTGCGACGGCTGGACGGCGCGCGACGTGCTGCAGCACCTGATCGACAGTCACCGCAACATGCCCGCGTACGCAGGCCTCACCGTCGAGCTCACGCGGTCGGTGGACGACGACCCGGTCGCGGCGTGGGCCGAGGCCCGCGACGCGATGCAGAAGCTGCTCGAAGATCCAGCGCGCGCCGGGGCCGAGTACGACGGCTACTTCGGACGGACCACTGTGCAGCAGACGGTGGACGGTTACCTCGGCTTCGACCTGCTGATCCACGGGTGGGACATCGCCCGGGCCACCGGCCAGGACGAGACCCTGTCGGCCGCCGAGGTCGAGAGGGTGTACCGAGACGCGCAGGCGCTCGGCGACAACCTGCGGCAAGCAGGCGTCTGCGGGCCTCCGGTCGACGTCCCGGACGACGCGCCCCTCCAGGACCGGCTGCTCGGTTTCCTCGGCCGCACACCGTAGGCCCGCGTGGCTATCGCTCGGGGCGGATGGCGAGATGCGGCATCACCTGCTCCGCCACCGCCTCGAGCTGCGCGATCGGGTCGGCGACCGGCCAAACGAGCACTGTGCGCGCGCCTGCCGCGGCGTACGCGTCAAGCAGTTTGACGCAGTGCTCGGGCGAGCCGATCGGCAGCGCCGCAGCCAGCTCATCGGGATCCCTGGCCAGCAGCGGGGCCATCACGTCGTGCACCAAGTCGCGCGCTCTGCCCATGTCGTCGGTCACGTAGAGCCACATCGTGGCGATCAGGTCGGACAGCGTGTCGGGATCCCGCCCGACGGCCGCCGCATGCGCGTCCAGCCGGGCACGGGCGTCGGCGAACGCCTGCGGCGTCGTGTTGTAGGCGGATGCCATCCAGCCGTCCGCAACGCTGACCATCCGCCGCAGCCGCGCGTCCGAACCCCAGCTGCCCACCCACACCTCAGGTGGCCGCGAGGGCAGCGGATCGAGGCGGAGTCCCTGTGTTGGGTAGAACTCCCCAGGGGGTGGCTCGCTGCCGTGGAGCAGGGCGCGAACCAGCGGGAGGGCCTCGTCGAAACGGGCCCACCGTTCCGCGAATGGGATTCCCACGGCGTCGTAGTCCGCTGCCGACGAGCCCGGCCCTAGCCCGGCGATGAGCGGCCCATCGGCCAGGGCGCCGAGTGAGGCAAGCATCTTGGCGACGGCCACCGGATGCCGGACGACGGGCAGTGTGACGCTCGTCGCCACGCCATCGCGCCGGCTTCCCCGAGAACGCTGGCCAGCGCCGTCGGACCGTCCAGCCACGGGCGTCGCCACACGAGGTGGTCGTTGGCCGACACCACCCCGAAGCCGGCGTCACGGGCAACCGCGGTGTAGCTGCGAAGGTCGCTGCCGGTGAGCGCACCCCCGCCGAAGTCGACGACGGGCAAGTGGACTCCCAGGCGCACGGTCCGCCTCCGATCGGCACGTTCAGTGTCAGGCTAGAGGAGGTCGGCGAGGCGCGCGGCCGCGTTGGGCAAGATCCAGGTGATATCGGTGACTGCCCAGACTCACCAGAGTCACCCTGATCATGCAACGCGACTCGGGCGGGCGCCCTGCGCTGGGTACGCTGCGCCTCCATGGCACTTCCGCTGGAGGACTACGCGCTGCTCGGCGACACCTACACGGCTGCGCTGGTGGGGCGGGACGGATCCGTGGACTGGCTGTGCCTGCCCCGGTTCGATTCCGACGCGTGCTTCGCGGCGCTGCTCGGGGGCCCAGAGCAGGGGAGGTGGCTGCTGGCTCCGGCCGCCAGCTCAGCAACCACGACGCGACGGTACCGCGGAGACAGCCTCGTGCTGGAGACCGAGTGCTCCACGCCCGACGGTGTAGCGCGCGTGATCGACTGCATGCCCATCGGCGGCCACGGGCACGTCGACCTCGTGCGCCGGGTGGAGGGGGTCTCCGGACGCGTGCCCATGCGCACCGAGCTGTCGCTGCGGTTCGACTTCGGCCTCACCGAGCCGTGGCTGCGCACCGACGAGGGCCGGTTCGTCGCCGTGGCCGGCCCCAACACCGTCTACCTTGACAGCCCGGTTTACCTCGAGCAGGTGCGGAACGGGACGCTGGAATGCCGGTTCGACCTCGCCGCCGGGCAGACCGTCGACTTCCGGCTTTCGTGGGCCGGGTTGGGGCGGCCGCCAGCGCCGATCCCGGACACCAGCGAGGAGATCGACAGAACCGAGCGCGGGTGGCAGGGCTGGGCCGATCAGTGCACCCATCAGGGCCCGTACCGGGACGCGGTCGTGCGGTCGCTGGTCACACTCAAGGCGCTGACGTACGCACCGAGCGGAGGGATCATCGCCGCACCGACCAGCTCCCTGCCCGAAAAGCTCGGCGGAGTCCGCAACTGGGACTACCGGTTCTGCTGGATCCGGGACGCCACGTTCACGTTGCTCGCGCTGCTTGACTCTGGCTACACCGAGGAGGCGGTCGCGTGGCGCGAGTGGCTCGTGCGCGCGGTCGCCGGCCGGCCCGACCAGATGCAGATCATGTACGGCGTCAGCGGTGAACGGCGCCTGACCGAGGTCGAGGTGAGCTGGCTTCCCGGCTACGAGGGATCCGCTCCGGTGCGGATCGGCAACGCGGCGGCCGCGCAGTTCCAGCTCGATGTGTACGGCGAACTGATGGACGCACTGCACCAGGCGCGAGCGCGGGGCATCGAGCCGGACGCGGACGCGTGGCGGGTCCAACGCGAGTTGATGGACTTCCTGGAGGCGAACTGGCGGGAGCCGGACGAAGGCATCTGGGAGGTCCGCGGCCCGCGCCGGGACTTCACGCACTCGAAGGTGATGGCCTGGGTGGCCGCCGACCGGGCCGTGCGCGCCGTGACCCGCTTCCGGTTGGACGGGCCGGCGGACCGGTGGCGCCGGCTCCGCGCGGACATCTTCAACGAGGTGTGCTCCAAGGGGTACGACCCGGACAGGCAGGCCTTTACCCAGTACTACGGATCTTCCACGCTGGACGCGCCCCTGCTGAAGATCCCGCTGGTGGGGTTCCTCCCCGCCGACGACCCGCGGGTGCTCGGCACCATCGCGGCCATCGAGCGGGAGCTGTGCGACGACGGGTTGGTGCAGCGCTACACCCACGATGCCCTTACCGAGCAGGTCGACGGCCTCCCGCCGGGCGAAGGCGCGTTTCTCACCTGCTCGTTCTGGCTCGCCGACGCCCACGCCCTGGCGGGTAACCGGGACCGGGCGCGCCACCTGTTCGAACGCGTGCTAGGGCTCGCCAACGACGTCGGCCTGCTGGCCGAGGAGTACGACCTCGCGCACCGGCGCCTGGTCGGTAACTTCCCGCAGGCGCTGTCTCACCTGCAACTCGTGGACACGGCCAACGAGCTATCCGGGCCGGCCCGCCCGGCGCAGCAGCGGGCCAGCCACGAGTAGCCGCTCACCGGCCCGGCGAGCCATCGTCGCTAGCCGGTATCCCCGATGTGCCTGTAGCGTTCTGACGTGGCGGGCGCATCGTGTGCGGAGCCACCGTCGGCGGCGGTGGACCTCGCCGGTGAGGTCGCCCGTGGCCGGGAGGCCGCTGACCAGCTGGCGTGGGCCGCCGCATACGATTCGCTGTCCCGTGCGAGCCGGGCCGGCCGCCTGAGCCCCGAGGACCTGCACCTGCTGGCGACCGCTGCGTTCCTCATCGGCCGGGTTACAGACTGCCAGCGCGCGTTGCAGCATGCCCATCAGGGACACACCGAGGCGGGCAACGCGTGCCGGGCGGCTCGGTGTCTGTTCTGGCTTGGCTTCACGCTGCTGCTCGGCGGCGACCATGCGCAGGCCGCCGGCTGGCTCGGCCGCGCAGGTCGGCTACTCGAAGGAGAGGAGGAGTGCGGCGAGCACGGCTTGCTGCTGCTCCCTACCGTGTTTCAGGAAGCCGACGAAGGCGCATACGGCGAGGCCGCCGCGACGGCGAGCCGCATGGTCGAGATCGGCACCCGCACCGGCGACGCCGAGGTGCTCGCGATGGGCCTGCACTGGAAAGGCCGGGCACTGGTGCTCCAGGGCTGGATGTCCGCGGGCTTGGCGCTGCTGGACGAGTCCATGACGGCCGTCGTCGCAGGCGAGGTCGCGCCGTACGTCGCCGGCTCACTGTACTGCTCGATGATCGACACGTGCCGGGAAATCGCGGACATTCGCCGTGCCCACGAGTGGACCGTCGCGCTGACCACGTGGTGCGACCAGCAGCCGGACATGTTCACCTTCAGCGGCCAGTGCCTCGTCCACCGCGCCGAGATCATGCAACTGCACGGCCGCTGGCCGGAGGCCGTCCAGGAAGCCAGGCGTGCGTGCGACCGGTTCGACCGCGCCGCCGACCAGTACGCCGCCGGCGCGGCGTGGTACCGGCTGGGCGAGATCTCCCGGGTACAAGGCGCGGCAGCCCAGGCGGAGGAGTCCTACCGCCGTGCCAGCGAATGGGGCCACGAACCTCAGCCCGGGCTGGCGCTGCTCCGGTTGGCTGCAGGCAGGACGGAGGCGGCCAAGGTCACCCTCGAACGCACGCTGGCGGAGGCCGCAGACCGGCCGCGGCGCGCAGCGCTGCTGCCTGCCCTCGTCGAGATCGCCCTTGCGTCCGGTGACCACAGCACGGCTGATGCGGACGCCACCGAACTCGCGGAGATCGTCCTGGACTACGACACCCCCGCGCTCCGCGCTGCGGCAGATCATGCCCGTGGCGCGGTCCACCTCGCAGCCGGAGACGCCCACCAGGCGCTCAGCGCGCTGCGTGTCTCCTGGCAGCTGTGGCGCGAGCTGGACGCTCCGTACGACGCGGCACGGGTGCGGGTGCTCATCGGCCTGAGCTGCCGATCGCTGGGCGACGAGGACGCGGCAGAGTTGGAGCTCGCGGCGGCGCACCGGGTATTCGTCCAGCTCGGCGCGCGGCCCGACGCCGAGCGAGTGGACTCTCTCATCCGTTCACGCTCAGCGCCGAAGGTCCCGCACGGGCTGACCGCTCGGGAGCTGGAGGTGCTGCGCCTGCTGGCCGCCGGCAAGACCAACCGGGTGATCGCCGCCGAGCTCGTGCTGGCCGACAAGACCATCGACCGGCACGTCAGCAACATCTTCTCGAAGCTCAACGTCACGTCACGGGCAGCGGCCACCGCCTACGCATATCGCCACGGCCTGGTGTAGCCCTCGAGCGTGGGTGAAATCCCCCACGCGCCCAGCCACGCCACATTGCGGTGTTCACCCGAAGCGCCGGGGTGCGGCCGGCTCCTAGCGTCGGGCCAAGACGGCGACCAGAAGGAGTCGAGACGATGAGCCAGACCAGCGAGGCAAACAGTCAGGCCAACAAGGACCAGCGGGAGTACTGGTCCGGCGCGGGCGCGGAGTACTGGCAGCAGTGCGGCGACTGGTGGGGGACGATGTTCGCACCGTTCGGGCAAGCGATGTTCGACGCCGCGAACCTTCGGCCAGGCGAGCGGGTGCTAGACGTGGGCTGCGGCTTCGGCACGACCACGGTGGAGGCCGCCGAGCGGGTGGCGCCCGGCGGCGCGGCCGTCGGAGTCGACATCTCGCCACACCTGCTCGAGATCGCTCGCGAGCGTGCGGGCGACATCGGCAACGTCAGCTGGCTGGAGGCTGACGCACAGGTCCATCCGTTCGAGGCGGGCTCGTACGACGTCGTGATCAGCCGGTTCGCGGCGATGTTGTTCGACGACCCGGCGGCCGCGTTCGCGAACCTGCACCGAGCGCTGCGACGCGGGGGCCGGATCGCCTTCGTGTGCTGGCAGGACCCGACGAAGGTCGAGTGGATCACCGTAGCGGTCACGGCCGCCATTCCAGTCGTCGGGCGACCGCCGGACCTCGGTGAGCCCGGTGCCCCGGGCCCGTTCGCCTTCGCTGACGGGGAGAGGGTGCGCCGACTCGTCGCGGCCGGCGGGTTCTCCGACGTAACCGTCGAGCCAGTCATCCGCCCGCAACGGCTGGGTTTCGACCCCGCGGAGGCGGCGGCCGCTGTGATGCGGCTGCAAGAGACCCGGGACATGCTGGATGGCACCCCCGAGGGCACCGAACAGCAGGCAAGCGCGGCACTGGTGGAGGCGTTCGCGCCGTACGCCGGGCCGAGCGGTGTGGTGTTCGATGCCTCGGCTTGGCTGGTGTCAGCACGCAGCTGATCAATATGAGCGCGGCTGCGGCCATCCTACCGGCGTGCCGCAGACCCGCCGGTAGGATGAAGCCGCCGGACGGCCCGCGCCCAGGGCTGCGGCGGGAGGTGACGGCGCGATGGTCGCAGCCGACCCGGTGGCCGCTGGCCGGGACGCGTTCGAGCGGTGGGCGTGGCGCGACGCCCACGAAGAGCTCGCAGCCGCCGACCGGCAGGGCGCCCTGGGCGCGGCGGACCTCGACAAGCTCGGCATGGCGGCTTACCTGATCGGCGGCATGGACGATGCCGCTGCGGCCTGGGAGCGCGCGCACGCCGAGTACGTAGCGGAGGGCGAGATCGCCCGCGGCGTGCGGTGCGCGTTCTGGCTCGGGCTCACTCTCGTCCAGCGCGGCGAGCATGCCCGAGGCGGGGGCTGGCTGGCGCGTGCGCAGCGCATCCTCGAGGACACGGCGCTCGACTGCGTGGAGCAGGGCTACCTGCGCGTGCCGGCAGCCCTGCAGACCCTGGAAGGCGGAGACCCCGAGGCGGCGTACCGCTCCTTCGTCGAGATCAGCGCGATGGCCGACCGGTTCGGCGACCCCGACCTCCGAGCGCTCGGCAGGCTGGGGCAGGGCCAGTCACTGGTCTCGCAGGGCCGGGTCCGCGACGGTATGGCGATGCTGGACGAAGCGATGGTGGCGGTCACCACCGGAGAGGCCTCGCCGATGGCCGTCGGCATCGCCTACTGCGCCATGATCATTGCCTGCCGCACCATCTTCGACCTACGACGCATGCAGGAATGGACCGCGGTGCTGAGCCGCTGGTGCGCCACCCAACAGGACCTCAAGCCGTACCGCGGCCAGTGCCTGGTGCACCGCTCGGAGATCATGCAACTGCGCGGCGAATGGGCAGAGGCGATGGCCGAGGTGCAGCAGGCGTGTGACCACCTGTCCGACCCGCCGGGCGACCCGGTCATTGGAATGGCGCTGTACCAGCAGGCAGAGCTGCTCCGCCTGCGCGGCGATTTCACCTGTGCCGAGGAACGCTACCGGCAGGCCAGCACCTGCGGCCATCCGGTACACCCTGGGCTCGCGCTGCTCCGGCTGGCGCAGGGACGGCTCGCCGACGCCAGCGCCGCGATCCGTCGCACGGTGACCGAAGCCACAGGGGCGGTGGAACGCGCGCGGAACCTCGCCGCGTACGTCGAGATCATGCTCGCGGCCGGGGACACCACTGCCGCCCGGTCGGCAGTGGACGAGCTCGACACGATCAGCACGGCGTTCGAGTCGACGTTCCTCCGGGCGGTCGTCGGCTACTCCCAGGGTTCCGTCATACTCGCTGAGGGGGACCCGGCCGGTGCCTGCATCGCGCTGCGCCGTGCGTGGCTGGCCTGGCAAGAGCTCGACGCGCCGTACGAGACGGCGCGGGTACGGCTGCGGATGGCCGAGGCCTGCCGGCAGCTGGAGGATCACGACACCGCCGAGATGGAGCTGGACGCCGCCCGCCGGATCTTCGAACAGCTCGGCGCGGTGCCGTCGCTGGCCGAGGTACAGCGACTGGCCACGGCCACCATCCACCCCGGCTCCCACGGGTTGACGGCAAGGGAGGTCGAGGTGCTGCGGCTCGTGGCCACCGGTGCGAGTAACAGGGAGATCGCCGACAGGCTTGTGATCAGCGATAAGACG
>CAZMXH010000060.1:0-13319 GCA_964570165.1 uncultured Actinomycetes bacterium | reverse complement strand
CGGCACCATAACGCCCAGCCGGACGCCGCGCAAACCGAGCATCGGGATCTGCTCGTGCAGGCGCTGCACCTCGGGAAGCAGTATCGCGGCCTCCATGTCCGGCTCGCCGACTGCCTCGCCGACCGCGACGCGAACGGACAGGTCGGTCAGGTTGGGCAGGAACTCGTGAAGTGGCGGGTCGAGGAGCCGGATCGTCACCGGCAGCCCGTCCATCGCTTCGAGGATCTCCATGAAGTCCTGCCGCTGCGGCGGGAGCAACTGGGCCAGCGCCGCGCCCCGCTGCTCCTCGGAGCGTGCGAAGATCACCTGCTCGACGATCTTGCGGCGCGGCCCGAGGAACATGTGCTCGGTACGGCACAGCCCGATGCCTTGGGCGCCGAGCGCCCGGGCTCGGGCGGCGTCCTCAGCAGTGTCGGCGTTCGCCCGGACGCCCATCCGCCGCCGGGAGTCGGCGTGCGCCATGATCCGCCGCACAGCGCGCACGACGTCACGCTGCGCCTCGTCGAGGTCGGGAGGCTCCAAGCCACCGTGCAGGGTGTCGAGCACGGGGCTCGAGACGACCGGGACCTCGCCGACGAACACCTCGCCGGTGCCGCCGTCGATCGAAATGACGTCCCCTTCGGCCACTCGGACGCCCTCCGGTGTGGTGAACTCGCGCGCGCCAGGGTCCACCCGCAGGTGTTCGACGCCGACCACGCAAGTGCGGCCCATGCCACGGGCCACCACGGCGGCGTGCGACGTCTTGCCGCCACGGGACGTCAGGACACCGCGAGCGGCGACCATGCCTCGAAGGTCGTCAGGGTTGGTTTCGCGGCGCACCAGGATCACGTCCTCACCGCGGGCGGCCCACTCGACGGCCGTCGCGGAGTCGAACGCCGCCTTGCCGACCGCCGCGCCTGGGCTGGCCGCCATGCCTCTGGCGACGAGCGAGCGTGGCGCGGACGGGTCGAACTGGGGGAACATCAGCTGAGCAAGCTGGTCGCCGGTCACCCGGAGCAGCGCCTCGTCGTCATCGATGAGCCCCTCGTCTACCAGTTGCCCGGCAATCCGGAACGCGGCGGCGGCCGTCCGCTTTCCTACCCTGGTCTGGAGCATCCACAGCTTGCCGCGCTCGATGGTGAACTCGATGTCGCACAGGTCCCTGTAGTGCCGCTCGAGCGTGGCCATGATGTCGAGCAGTTGCTCGTACGACACCCTGTCGAGCTGTGCCAACTCCGCCAGCGGCAGCGTGTTCCGCATGCCTGCGACCACGTCCTCGCCCTGAGCGTTGGGCAGGTAGTCGCCGTAGACCCCCTGTTGGCCGGTTGCCGGGTCGCGGGTGAACGCTACGCCGGTTCCGGAGTCGGGCCCGCGGTTGCCAAACACCATCGTGACGATGTTCACCGCAGTCCCGAGGTCGTCGGGGATGCGTTCCTGCCGGCGGTACACCCGCGCCCGCTCGGTGTTCCACGAGTCGAACACTGCGCGGATAGCGAGATCCAACTGCTGGCGGGGGTCCTGCGGGAAGTCGCTGCCCGACTCCTCGCGCACGATGGCCTTGAAAACGTCGACCAGCCGCTGCAGGTCGGAGGCGTCCAGGTCGACGTCCGCCACGACACCCTTCTGCTGCTTCGCGTCCTCCAGCGCCTGCTCGAACCGGTCGCCGTCGATGCCGAGGACGGTCTTGCCGAACATCTGCAGCAGGCGGCGGTAGGAGTCCCAAGCGAAGCGTTCGTCGCCTGACGCGACGGCCAGGCCGCGCACCGCGGCGTCGGTGAGCCCGACGTTGAGGACGGTGTCCATCATCCCCGGCATGGAGAACTTCGCGCCGGATCGGACTGAGACGAGCAGCGGGTCCTCGGGGTCGCCGAGCCTGCGGCCGACCTGCTCCTGGAGCCGGCCGAGGTGGTAGCCGATCTCGTCGGCCAGCCCGTCCGGAACCTGGCCGTGGGCCAGGTAGTGACGACATGCCTCCGTGGTGATCGTGAAGCCTGGCGGGACGGGGAGCCCCAGGTTGGTCATCTCCGCCAGGTTCGCACCTTTGCCGCCGAGAAGGTCCTTGTCGTCCTTGCTTCCTTGTGAGAAGTCGTAGACGTATGGCAACGCGCTGCCCTCCCATCGATCGTGGGATCGTCCAACGAGACTACTCGCTCAGTGCTGGCGATCTTCGACTACATAGGGGTACATGATATTCCTGGTAGCGCAGTTCGTCCGTAGCGCTCGTCACATCCGGGAGACTGTTTCGTACCGCCGCTCGGCAACATCGGGGGCCCGACCGGGCCGTGCGAGCCGGCTAGGCCACCAGAACCGGCTGCCGACGTCCACCGCCAGTGCTGGCACCAGGACCGACCGGACGAGAAAGGCGTCCAGCAGCACTCCAAGGGACACCAGAACCCCGAGTTGGACCAGCAGAACGAGCGGCAGGAGGGTCAGCACGCTGAATGTGGCGGCGAGCACCAGCCCTGCGCTGGAGATCACAGCACCCGTGACGGCCAGCCCGCGGACCACACCCGCAGGGTGACGGTCGCCGTCGCCGGAGCCCGGCCCGCCACGCGCGACCTCTTCCCGTACGCGGGAGACAAGGAAGATGTTGTAGTCGACACCGAGCGCGACCAGGAACAGGAAGCCGATCAGCATCAACTGCGTGTCCACCGCAGGGAAGTCGAAGACGTGGGTGAACAGCAACCAGCTGGAGCCCAGCGCGGCGAAGTACGACAACACCACCGTCGCGAGCAACAGCACGGGTGCGACCAGGGCGCGCAGGAACACCAACAGCACGACGAAGATCACGACCAGCATGAGCGGGGGCACGACCTTCCGGTCGTGTGCCTGGGCACGGTCGATATCGAGCTGCTCTGCTGTGCTCTCACCCACCAGGGCATCGGCTCCGGGGACGGCGCGCAGCGCGGCGCGGATCCGGTCCACCGTCGTCTCGGCCGCCCGGCTATCGGACGGGTCGGCCAAGACGGCGTCGATCCGGACGAGCCGGCCGTCGGTGGACCGCTCACCCATGCCGACCTCGGCGACTCCCTCCACGTTCTGCACGGCCGCAGTGACGTCTTCCGCGGCGGATGCATTCGCGATCACCTTGACCGGGCGGGCCTGCCCGGCGGGATAGTGTTCGGCCAGCACCTGCTGTCCGGCAATGGAGTCCGGCGTGGTGGTCACGACGTCCTCGTCGCCGAGACCGCTCCTGATGCCGAGCCCGCCGAGCGCGAGCGCCGCCAGCACCAGCGCGGAGCCGACCCACACCGGGCGCGGCCGGCGCGCGATCCGGTGACCGATCCGTCCCCAGGCAGATAGGCGGCCATCGGACCCGCTGCCGACGCGCGGTATGACAGGCCAGAACACCCACCGACCGCAGATCACCAGGAGAGCCGGAAGCAGAGTGACCATCGTGGCCAGGCCGCACAGCACGCTGATCGCGGCGACGGGTCCCAGTGTGTAGTTGAAGCCCATGTCCGCCGCGAGCAGGCACAGCAGCCCCAGCGAGGTGGTAGCGGCAGACGCCGCGATCGCCGGTACCGCGCGGCGGAGCGCCACAGCCATCGCAGCGTGCCGGTCCGGTTGGCGGCGCAACTCCTCCCGGTAGCGGGCCAGCAGCAGCAGGGCGTAGTCCGTGCTGACTCCGAACACGAGCACGGCCAGGATGCTCGCGCTACCCGAGCTGACAGCCATCCCGGCGTGCTCGGCGAGCAGGTAGACGCCGGCGTTTGCGAGCTGAAGCGCCAGGAACGCGTTCAACAGCGGCAGCACCCACAGCACAGGGCTCCGATAGATGACCAGCAGCAACACGGCAACCACAGCCGCCGCCACGAGCAGCGCCGCCGTGTCGATGCCGCTGAGTGCCTCGTCGATGTCCACTGCGATGCCTGCGGGACCCGTCAGCTTGGCGTCGAGGCCCGATGGCAGGTTCTCGCTGACCAACGCCCGGATACGTGCGCCGTCGTCGACCACGGTGTCCGAGTCAAGGATCACCATCAGCAGCAGTGCCCGGCCGTCCTCCGCCGGCACGGGCGGTGAGACCGGCTTTACGGCGAGGCGCTCGAACTCCTCGCGGTCCGCGTACACCTTGGCGCGGTCGTCCATGGTGAGGCCGCTCTCCCGGGTGTACACGACGACCGCCGTCGTCAGGTCCGCGTCCGGAAACCGGTCAGCGAGCTCGGCAACGCGGGTGGACTCGGCACCGCGGGGTAGCTCCGCGGTGCCGTCGTCGTCGACAACGCCGGACAGTTTGCCGGCGAGCGGCAGGCCCACGGCCAACAGAGCCAGCCAGACCCCGAGGACCAGCCACTTGGTGGTACGGCCAGCCGGCAGCCGGAGTACTCGCGCGGTGAGCCTGGCGATCGAGCCAGGAGGCTTGTTCGAGGGGAGCTTGCTCAAAGACGGCATGGGGTGCTCTCCTTCTCATTGGAGGTGCGTGCATCTGAGGCCACGCCATCGGCGTGGTGGTACGGCTTCCATGTGCCTGGGTCGTCGAATGGCGGTTCGGCGACCCAGGTGCGCTCTCGCGCAGCGGTTCTCCGTCCGGTCAGTCCATGAGTCGGCCCTCGTCCTGGTCTGGGTCGCGGTCGACCGCCGGAAAGGCGACGAACCGGGTTAGCACCACTCGCGCTCCCGGCGGAGCGTCCTCGGCTGAGCGCTGATAGCGGTAGAGCAGCGCCATGTACTCCTCGAAGAACTCCAGCAGCTCCTCGATCGTCACCCGGATCGACCCACGCGAGTACGGAAGTGCGTCGGCCCATTCACCCAGCTCGTCGCGATGGAGCTGGAAGCGGGCGAACTCCTCGAGGTCTGCCGCCAGCTCGAGCCGGTTCAGCTCCTCCATCACGGCTCGCATCTCTGGGGTCTGCTCGCTGCGGCGGGGAAAGCGAATGTCCATTTGCCGGGCTCGCCACCACCGCTCCCTGCCGTGCGAACGGGTCGCCAGCTCCTCCTCCGGAACCTCCTCGATCAGCCCGTGAGCGGACAGCTGGCGCAGGTGGTAGCTCGTGGCGCCGGTGTTCAGCCCTAGCTCGCGCGCTAGGGACGTGGACGTGGCCGGGCCCTTGCGCAAGATCTGCGCGATCCGGTACCGAAGCGGATGCGCCAGGAGCCTGAGTGTGTCCAGGTCGGCGACCTGCCGCGGCGGTCGGTCAGCCATGGGAACACGCTAGGACTTACATGCCTAGTTTGCAAGCATATTTTGCAAATCTTTTTTGTAAGCTCGTGCCTACTCCGACGCCGCTTTGGACCTGGTGCCCTAGCGAGCCCGAATACACGGGGTCCCGGCGACGGCGAGGTCGACCGTGTACACCGGCTCCGACACGGCGAACGTTATGAGCGCCTCGGCGTCAGCGCACGGCTGCGTGATCTCGATCACGGCCGTGAACGGCCGCCCCTCGGCGACGTCCGCACTGGGCGGCAAGACCGTAAGCCATTCGGGAGCGTCAACTCGTGCCCGGACGTGCAACGAGCCCGGCACGTTTGCGACCAGATACACCGGCTGTGGCTCAGCACCGATCTCGAGACGGTGGCAGGGCCGAGTCAACGCGGAGTCGCAGTAGATGCTCAGCGGCGGCGGTGCCGCAGTCGTTGGAGCAGGCGTCGGCTCGTCCGCCATGGCCGTGGGACCGGAAACCGCCGGCTCTGCCGCCGGGGGCGGCGCCGCAGTGGCGATAGACGTCGGCGCGTCCCCAGGTTCTGGGGAATCCGGCTGCCCGGGCGGCGATGCCTCCGGTTCCGTGGACGTCTGGTGGGCCGCGGCCGGCGCCGTGGGTGGCGCCACGGCGGCACCGGTTGTGGGGACGGCGTCACCCGAACCCCCGACGAGAAACGACAACCCGCCGAGCAGCAGCGCCGCGCCCAGCATCGCGGCTCCGGCCGGCAGCAGCCAGGTGGCGGGTGCGCGAGCATTCCCGAGCGGGACTGGGAACCCGTCTCCGTCGAAGGGACCGGCGCGCTCGGCTGCCTCGGCGCTGGCCGAGGTCGGGACGACCGCCGCGTCGAGGACCCGGTCGCGCAGCACGACCGGCGCCGCCAGCAGCGGCGTCGTAGCGAGCAGCGCGGTGGCGTTCACCTCGTCGCGCTTGCGCCCGGTACAGGTGGCGCACGCGTCGATATGCCGGGCGACCCGCTTTCGGAGCAGTACGGTCAAGGTGCCGTCCCAACCGGCAAGCAGACCGTCCAGGGTTTCGCACGCCTGCCGCCCGGTGCGTGCGACGATCAGCGCGCTCATCGCCCGCTCGAGTTGCTGCCGGGCCTTGGACAGCAACGCATGGACGTGCTTCGACGACTGACCGAGGGCGGCCGCGATGTCGGCGACCTCGAGGTCGTGGCGCACCGCGAGTTCGATGACCTCGCGCTCGCGCGGGTTCAGCCCATCCGCCGCAGCGCTCACCAGGCGGCGCAACTCCTCCTCGCGCAGCCCGGTGGTCAGCTCCACGGTCTCGTCGTTCACGGCCGCCGCCTCGTCGAGCGCGGTTGTTCGGCGGTGGTGGCGGAAAGCGCGCCGGCACTCGTTGCGGGCGATCGCGTAGAGCCAGGGCCGAAGCCGGCTGGGATCGCGGAGCTGGTCGGCCCGTTGGTAGGCGACGAGGAACGCGTCGTGCACCGCGTCCGCCGCCGCGTCCCGGTCGCGCAGCTGTGAGGCGCAGTACGAGAACAAGGCATCGGCGTAGGCGTCGTACGCTGCTGCGAGACCCGCCGGATCCTGCTCCCGCATCGCGGCGACGATGCCCGCGTCGTCCACGCCGTTGACAATAGGCGATCTCGGACGCCGTGACACCCGTCGTCCATCGTGCAGCCTCCTGGTTTGAGCAGGGTGACGGGTCCCGGCCGCCCCTCCAGGCCGGGACCCGTCGCCGGTCGGCGCGACAGCGTTCATCGAGTGGCGCGCCGCTTTCGCAGCGCGTAGCCGAACATGCCGAGCCCGACCGCTCCGAGCGCTCCGGCGAACAAGGCCAGCAGCGAGTTCGACCCGCCGGCGGCCCGGCTTGCGCGGACCACCTGCTCCGTGGGGGCGGGTGTCGTCGGTTCCGTCTGCGGAGCCCGATCAGCGGCGTCGTCCTCCTCGTCGGCGTCGTCCTCAGCCGGGGATCCGGCGGATCCCGCCTCTCCCGTCGTACCGCTCTGGCCGCCGTTGGGCTCGTCGCCGCCACCGCTGCCGCCGCTGCTGTCGTCGTTCTGGTCGTCCCCGCCGTCGCCGCCGCCGTTGTCCCCGCCTTCACCGCCACCTTCACCACCACCTTCACCACCACCTTCACCGCCGCCCTCACCGCCGTCGTCTTCGTCCGGCGGGTCGGCGGGCAGCTGGTAGCACGGCACCAGGTCGAACTGCGGCTTCTTCTCGGCCTCGGGCTCGTCAGCGCCAGGGATCAGCAACTCGTCCAGCTCGGCGACCTCGGGGCCGCACGGCTCGACGAATGGCTGCGCATCCGGGCTGCCGTACGCCATGCCGGTCAGACTGGCGCCGGTGAGCACAACGCTCGTCGTGGTGAGCGCCAGGCGGGTCACAAAGGTACGCATCACGGGCTCCTCTCCCGGGCGGCGGAGGCTGTTCCTCCGCGCTGTCACTGGTAGGAGCCGTGTTGCCCTGCTACGCCAACAACTTTTCGTCGCGCTCTTCAGCCGGCCGGAAGGCGCTGTGCCAGGTACTCCTCCACCCGGTCCGTCGCCACGCGGTCCTGGCGCATCGAGTCGCGCTCCCTGACGGTCACCGCGCCGTCGTCGAGGGAGTCGAAGTCGACGGTGACGCAGAAAGGCGTACCGATCTCGTCCTGCCGGCGATACCTACGTCCGATCGCACCGGAATCGTCGAACTCGACGTTCCACCGCATCCGCAGCGACGACGCCAACTCTTGACCGAGCGGCGAGAGCGACGCACCGCGGGACAGCGGCAGCACCGCCGCCTTCACCGGGGCGAGCCGCGCGTCGAGCCGCAGCACCGTCCGCCCGTCGAGACCGCCTCTCGCGTTCGCGGCCTGATCCGTGTCGTAGGCCTCGAGCAGGAACGCCAGCATTGCGCGCGCGAGGCCGGCAGACGCCTCGATCACGTGCGGCGTAAAGCGCGCACCCTTTTCCTGGTCGAAGTAGCTCAGGTCGGCGCCGGTGCGTGCAGCGTGCCGCGACAGGTCGTAGTCCGAGCGGTTGGCGATGCCCTCGAGCTCGCCGAAATCCGAGCCGTCGAGTCCGAAGCGGTACTGGATGTCGATGTTGCGCTTCGCGTAGTGCGGCAAGCTCTCCGGCGGGCTCTCGTACCGCGCGAGGTTCGCCGGGGTGATGCCGTGGTCTACGTACCAGTCCCAGCGGGTCTGGAACCAGTACTCGTGCCACGCCTCGGCCGTGCCGGGTTCGACGAAGAAGTCCATCGCCAGTTGCTCGAACTCGGGGGTACGGAAGATGAACCCGTTCGGCATGAGCTCGTTGCGGAAGGACGTCCCGGCTTGAGCGACGCCGAACGGCAGCTTGAGGCGCGACGTGCCCAGCACGTTGCGGAAGTTGAGGAACGCCGCCTGAGCCGGCTCGGGCCGCAGGTAGTGCGTGGCCTCGGCAGACTCGTCCGCGCCCAGCTTGGTTCCCAGCAAGGTGCTGAACATCGTGGCTTCGGTGAATGAGTTCTTAGCGCCGCACCGGGGGCACGTCGACTCGGCTGGGACGCGGGCCGGGGCCCTATCGGTGCGCTCCTTGTATCCCTCCAGCAGCGTGTCGGCGGCAAACTTGCGGTGGCACGCCAGGCACTCGGTCAGGGGCTCGGCGAAGCCCTCCACATGGCCCGACCCGACCCACACGTCTCGTGGCAGTACGATCGCCGAATCCATGCCGACGACGTCCTCGCGCAGTTGGACCATTGCCCGCCACCACGCCCGCTTGACGTTCTCCTTCAACTCGACGCCCAGCGGCCCGTAGTCCCACGCGGACCGGGGTCGCCCATAGATCTCGCCCGCCGGGTAAACGAACCCGCGGCGCCTGATGAGCGAGATCAACGCATCGACGGTGTGGGCGGCCATGTAGATCACTCCATCCGGCTGGCATGTCGGCGAGCTCACAAAAGGCCATGATTCTAATCGCTGTGCATCGACCTCGCCGACCCGAAGTGCCCTGCGTCCCCGACGACGCCTTGGGGCACCACCGCCTCGCGGCCTGTATCCGGGTCGAAGTCGGCGCGGACGTCAGGCTCGAAACACCCAGGGCTATTGTTGCCAGGACAAGATGAGCGAGCACCGAAGCGATCACCCCGGTTGGGCAGCGGCCACGGGACGTCGTAGCGAACATGGCTGTACTCGGCGCGGACGATGATTGACCCTTATGTATGACGACCACCCCATTGAGGAGCCTCATGGCGAATAGCCGTTCGCGCAACCGCCGTCGGGCCAACCGCCGGCCGACGCCGCCCGAAACACGCACCAGGGCACCGGCGCCGACCAGCCCCCGGCGCCGAGTACCCCCTGCGCCTCCACCCCCGACGGGGTTCCGCGGCGGCCTGGAGCGCGCCAGCCTGCCGCTGCTGACCCACCTGTCGCGGCTTCCGCGCTGGCTGGTGGGCGTCGTTCCGGGTGTGCTGTTGCTGGGAGGGCTGTTGTTGCCGCCGCCGTGGGGCATCCTGCTGCTCAGCATCGTGACGCTCTTCCTTGCATGGCTGCTGACGCTGTCCTGGCCGCGGCTGCAAAGCCGGTCGCGCGCGCTGCGCACCGGCGTCGTGCTGCTGCTTGCCGCCTTGACGGTCGCGTACGCGACCGGCCTGCTGTGACAAGCGGCAATACTGAACTTTTCCCTCTGACCGTCCTCATCGGCCGCTTCGCGCCGCGGTCCCGACCAAACCTCAATTGACAAAGCTTCGCAGCCCAGTTGAGAATGGATCTCATGTCGCTTATCGATAAGCGGACAAGCTGTGCCGTTACCCTTGCCGGCCTCGTCCTCACCGGCTGTGGCGGCGACACGGTCGGCGGTAACGACCAACCCTCAGTGGCAGCGTCCTTCTACCCTCTCGCATACGTCGCGGAGCGCGTGGCCACCCCCGCCGCCAGGGTAGTGAACATGACCCAACCCGGCGTCGAGGCGCATGACATGGAGCTCACCGGACGGCAGGTGGGACTGATCGCGGACGCCGACCTTGTCGTATACCTGCGGGGCTTCCAGCCTGCCGTGGACGAGGCGGTCGAGCAGAACGCGGCGGATCGGTCATTCGACGTCGCCGAGGTGGTCCCGCTGCGCGACGCGTCACATGACGAGGAGTCCGCCCATGGCGACGACGACGCGGCAGACCATGCCGATGGCCTGGACGGCGACCCGCACATCTGGCTCGATCCCACCAACATGGCGAAGATCGCAGACTCGCTCGCCGATCGGCTCGGCGACGTCGCACCAGACGAGGCGGCCGGCTTCCGTGAGCACGCCGACCAGCTCATCGAGGAGTTGAACGAGCTGGACAGCGAGTACCAGGCCGGCCTGGACAACTGCAGGAGTCGCGTACTCGTCACCAGCCACGGCGCGTTCGGCTATCTGGCCGACCGGTACGACCTGCACATGGTCGGCGTGGCTGGGATCGACCCTGACGCCCAGCCGTCACCGGCTCGGCTCAGCGAGGTGCAGCGAGTCGTCGAGGCTGAGGGCGTGACGACGATCTTCTACGAGAGGCTCGTCAGCCCCGACGTGGCGGAGGCGCTCGCGGCCGATCTCGGCGTGGCAACCGCGGTGCTTGATCCGATAGAGGGACTCACAGACGAGACGTCGAGTGAGGACTACTTCAGCCTGATGAGGGCGAACCTAAGGGCGCTCATGGAGGCCAACGGATGCACATGACGAGCCCTCACGACGATGACCAGCACTGACTGCGTCGTCGAGATCGACGACGCCCGAGTAGTGCTCGGCGACCGGCCGGTGCTGCACGGTGTCAACCTGCAGGTCCGCCGCGGCGAGGTCGTGACGCTGCTCGGTCCCAACGGTTCCGGCAAATCCACCCTGGTGCGGGCCGCGGTCGGGTTGGTTCCCGCGGCGAGCGGTACGGTCAGGCTTTTCGGCACGCCGTTGCGCAGCTTCCGCGACTGGTCGCGAATCGGCTACGTACCGCAGCGCAGTTCCGCCGCCAGCGGCGTCCCGTCGACCGTCCGGGAGGTCGTCACGTCCGGACGGCTCGCCCGGCGCCGCCCGTTCTGGCCGCTGCGCGCCCGCGACCGCGAGGCGGTGGACCGGGCCATCGAACTCGTCGGCCTTGCCGACCGGGCGGACGCCAGCGTCGCGACCCTCTCCGGCGGCCAGCAGCAGCGCGTCCTCATCGCGCGGGCGGCCGCCACGGAGCCGGACCTGCTCGTGCTGGACGAGCCCAACGCCGGCGTCGATCAGCGCAGCCAGGAGGCGTTCGCCCGTGCGTTGCGGACGTTCGTCGCGTCGGGCCGCACCGTCCTGCTGGTGCTGCACGAGATGGGTCCGCTCGAGCCGCTCGTGGACCGCGCCGTGGTGCTCGACTCCGGGGTGGTCGTGTACGAGGGGCAGCTACCCGTCCCGGCCCAGCTGGCCGGAGCGCCGCATGACCACGCCGTGGCGTCCCAGCCGGAATGGGGCCTGTTCGGATGAGCCTTCTCGCACACGACTTCATGCAGCGGGCGCTGCTGGCCGCGCTGCTCACGGGGCTGGTGGCTCCTGCTATCGGCACGTACCTCGTCCAGCGGCGGCTGGCGCTGATGGGCGACGGCATCGGCCATGTCGCCCTGACAGGAGTCGCCGTAGGCCTGCTCACCGGCTGGGCTCCGGTGTGGACGGCCATCGTCGTGGCGACGGCCGGTGCGGTGACGATCGAGACGGTGCGGGCCCGCGGCCGGGCGTCCGCGGACGTCGCGCTCGCAATGCTGTTCTACGGCGGTATCGCCGGTGGGGTGCTGCTGACCGGGCTGGCCGGCAGCACCGCCGGCACGCTGAACACGTTCCTCTTCGGCTCGATCACCACTGTCTCCGGCACCGATCTGTGGGTGATCGGGGTGCTCGCCGCCATCGTTCTCGGGCTCAGCCTGGGCCTGCGGCCACAGCTGTTCGCCGTGTGCCAGGACGAGGAGTACGCACGGGTCACCGGCATGCCGGTGCGGCTGTACACCGTGCTGATCGCCGTGATGGCCGCCGTGACGGTGACCGTCGCCATGCGCACGGTCGGCCTGCTCCTGGTGAGCGCCCTCATGGTGGTTCCCGTCGCCACGTCGCAACAGCTCACCCGCGGGTTCCGGGCGACGTTCGCCCTGGCGCTGGGCTTCGGAGCGGTCGCCTCGCTCGCCGGCGTGGTGTTCGCCTACTACGTAGACGTAGCACCCGGCGCGAGCATCGTAATGATCGCACTGGCCGGCTTCGGGCTGTCGTGGCCGCTGTCCACCCTCGTACGCCGGTACCGGCACCACCGCGTCGACGCCGAGGACCCGCGGCTGGCCGGTGCTCATGTCATGGCGGGGACGCACCCCCACGAGCATGGCCCGGGGTGCGGCCATCCGGCCGTCGAGCACGAAGACCACGCCGACTACCTACACGACGGCCACTTACACGCCGCCCACGAACAGCATTACGACGAGCACTGACGGTCTTTCTCCCAGAAGCGTCAGCCGTGATCGGCGAGCCGGCCGGTCGGGAGGTCGGTGGTCTCGTTGGCCAGGGCGCCGCGAGTTGAGGCCATGCGGGCATCGTCGAACTCGACAGCGGGATCGGGCTCAAGGAACGCGGTGACGATGCTGGCCATGGCAAGGGCCGGCTGTGACCAGGCGGCCGCCTCGGGGGCGCCGAACGGGTTGGCGTGGACCCTGTGGGTGGCCAGCGCAGGGTTGGCGGGGGCCATGACCACCATGCCGCGGATGGCCGCAGTGATCAGTCTGGCGACGTCCGCGAAGGAGCCCATGCCCTGGCGTAGGCGGCAGCCGACCAGGGTGCTGATCTGCTCGAAGAAGCCGGCGAGGCCGGCGATCTGCTCCTGCTCGGATTTGCTCAGCAACTCCTGCACCTGCTGCCGGAGGTCGCCGTCGGGCAGGCTCAGGAAGGTCGCGTGGAGTGCGATGTAGGTGCGCCACTCGATCGAGTCGCGGAAGGTCTCCAACTCGGTCAGCGCCCGCTGGCGGAACACTTCGGCGATGAGGGCCGGGCGGAGGTGCGGCCGGCGGAGCCAATCCAGGTGCTCCACCAGGATGCGCCTGGTAGCCGCGACAGCCTCGGGGTTCGCCTGAGCGATGACCGGGCTGCCGCCCTTGGCCAACTCCTTGAGCAGGTCGCTGAAGAACAAGTCCTTGTAGGGCCAGCGGCGGTACGCGGCGCTACGTGCCACGCCGGCGGCGCGGATCACCTCCTCCAGGCTTATGTGCTCCAGACTCACCGTCAGGCCGGTGCGGTTGACCATG
>CAZMXH010000059.1:2118-13367 GCA_964570165.1 uncultured Actinomycetes bacterium | reverse complement strand
GGGTCGCGATGGAGCGGGGTCAGCTCGCGGATGGCCATGTGCAGCGCGCTCGCGAGCGGGCGCCGGATGCTCTGATCGGGACGTGCCTCGATCTTGCCGGTGCCCCACAACCGGCCGATGGCCTGCGACCGCAGCGCGTTGAGCAACACGGTCTTGCCGACCCCGCGCAGGCCCGTCAGCACCAGGCTGCGCTCCGGGCGCCCGCGAGCGACGCGCTCAAGCACGACGTCGAACTGGGCGAGCTCGCGGTCGCGGCCCGCCAACTCGGGAGGGCGCTGGCCGGCACCCGGCGCGTACGGGTTTCTTATCGGGTCCACGATCGGACTCTATTGGTCGATCTAGCCTCCGCCGTAGATTTCGCTAGATGTCGCGAGACGGCGTGTCGCACCCGCGAACTTCGCAGCCAGCGGCACTAGCTTGGCCAGGCTGGACCGCTGCCGGCGCCGGTGCGCTCGACCGCCGCGGCGATCTCCGCGAGGTCGGTCTCGTCGAGTCGCAGCCCAGCAGCGGTGAGCCAGCCGCGCACCTGGTCGGCGCGCCGCAATCCGACGATCGCGCCGGACACCCCGCTGAAGGCGAGAGTCCACGCCACGGCCACCGCCCCGACCGAGACGCCGTGGCTGGTCGCGACCGGCCGGAGCGCCTCCACAAGCTCCAGGTTGCGCGCCAGCGCCTCGCCGGTGAAGTCCGGGTGCGTCCGGCGCCAGTCTTCATCGTCCAGTGAGGCAACGCGCTCCGCGCTGAACGTTCCGGTCAGGAGTCCAGACGCCATCGGGCTGTAGACGATCGCGCCCACGCCGTGCGAGCTGCACCAGGACAGCACGTCGGCGGCGTCACGGTGGATGAGGTTGAGCTTCGGCTGCACCGCATCGACGCGGCCGACCCTGCGCGCCCGGTCCAGCTGGGCCACGCTGTGATTGGACAGCCCGATCGCGCGTACCTTGCCCTCGTCCCGAAGATCGCAGAAGGTTTGCCAGTATTCCTCCACGGGCGTGCCGTCCTCCGGGGGCGCATGGACCTGGTACAGGTCGATCCGTTCGACGCCGAGCCGCCGCAGCGACGCCTCGAGCTCCGCCCGGAGGCTCTTCTCGGCGCCGATCAGCGCCGGCTTGTCCCGCGGGCGGTTTTCGTCCCAGACCACACCCGCCTTGGTGAACACGTACGGT
Source organism: uncultured Actinomycetes bacterium (assembly GCA_964570165.1). Lineage (GTDB taxonomy): Bacteria > Actinomycetota > Actinomycetes > Jiangellales > Jiangellaceae > JBMCTR01. Next base: position 12,201 of record CAZMXH010000059.1, on the reverse strand, counting down.
CGGTCGGCCGGCCCGATCTCCCGCAGCGCACGGCCGACCACCTCCTCGGCGTGGCCGAGGCCGTAGATCGGCGCGGTGTCGATCCAGTTCACTCCGCTGTCGATGGCGCGCCGAATCGCCGCGATCGAAGCCGCGTCGTCCTGGGCGCCCCAGGTGTCGACCCAGCCGGAGCCGCCGAACGCCCAGGCGCCGATCCCGACCGTGCTGATATTCATGCCGGTGCGGCCGAGAGGCCGGCTCGGCAACGTTGCCATAGTCATCTCCATCCGGGCGCCGTTCGATCACGTTCGGCAGGGTTGCCCTCACTACACGAGGGCTGCGTGCCTGCCGCGGCACGGCTGCGCCTGCCGAACGTGATCGAACGAGCGCTTAGTGCATCTACTCCTCGGGTTCGAACACCTTCCATTGGAGTGCGCCGACACCGACGGCGTCGGCCCTGGTTTCGACCGTGACACGCAAGGCCGTCGTGGTCACGGCGTCATGCGTCGTCACGTTGTACTGGTTGAGCTCCGTGCCGTAGCCGCTCGGGTTCGGCACCTCCACCCAGTCCTGAGAGGCGTCGTCCCAGTACTCGAGCACCCACTCGGCCGGGCGCTTCACACCGACCCCGTCACCGTCCTGGGAGTCCTGGTACCAGTAGAGCTCCGACCGGTCGGTCGTGATGGGCTCGTCCCATTCCAGCTGGAGCTGCTGGGTGCCGCCGTTGGGCCAGGTTCCCCAGCCGACGCCGATCCCAGGGTTGCTGGTCGTCGGGTCGACTCCGGAGGTGACCCCCTGGCAGTTCTCCCACGGGGACGTGTCCGTGCATGTGATCGTCCCGAACGGGGCGTGGTTGCCGTCGAACTCGATGACCTCGATGTCCACCGACGCGGTCCCGGTCTCGCCGTCACTGTCAGTGGCGGTGAGGGTCGCCGTGTAGGAGCCCGCTTCCGCGTAGGTGTGCTCCGGGCTCAGCTCGTCCGAGCTGTTGCCGTCACCGAAATCCCACTCGATGGTGAGGTCGTCACCGTCGGGGTCCTCGGCGATGCCGGTGAACTGGACGGTCAGCGGTTCAAGCCCTGACGCCGGCGACGCAAAGGCCTGCACCTGGGGTGTCGTCAGCGGCTCGACGTCGATGCCGGTGTTGAAGACCTGGATCTCCTTCAGCCCGACACCGTAGTCGCCCTGAGGCCGCACGACCACGCGCACGCGGTCGGTGGTCACCCGCGGGAACGCCACCTCATTCAGGTTCGGCAGTGGCCGCTCCGGGCTGCGGTGTCCCCAGATGTTCACCCAATCCGACCCGTCGTGGTACTGCAGCCGGTAGATCAGCGGCTCCCGGTAGGTGTCGCCGTCCGAGTTCTGCTGCGGGTCGTAATCCTTGTCGCTGTAGAAGTACAGCTTGATGTTGTCGATCTCCTGCGGTCCGCCGAGGTCGACCTCGAGCCAGTCCTCGTCGTTAGGCGAGTCCTCGGTCCCCCAGATGGTGTTGGGTGACACGTACCCGGGACGGCTGAAGTTGTTGCCTCCGGCCATCGCGGGCAGGCCGCTGATCGTGAAGCCGTCCACGGCGAACTCTGGCGCGGTCGCACGCGACGCCGGGCTCGTCTTCGTGAACGACGCCTGCACTGGACGGCCCTCGGCAAGGTTCTCCGCGTGCCCGGTCTCGGCCGAGATGTCCCGCCCGGCCTTCTGGAGCATGTCGACCATCCGGTCGTTGCCCTGCAGGCTCACATCGGTGGCAGCGACCAGTGGCGCGGTGGTGTCGCCGTCGCCGGACGGCGTCCGTCCTCCGGTGTTGACCCACGCGATGCACAGACCCTGGTTCCGGAACGACGGGTTCCAGAAGTCCTGCCAACCGCCCTGCTTGCACTCGTTCTTATCGGTCGGGTGGCTCGACTGGGCGAACACGACCTCGGCGTCGCTGTCGTCCTCCACCGTCACGTCGCCGGTCTCCGCATCCCAGGTCACATGGGCCAACCGGTCCAGGGTGAGAACCCGTCGCCCGTCCAGGTAGGCGGAGAAGCCGTCCGGCACAGCGTCGCCGTAATGGTCGACCCCCGGCCGGTCCCACACCACGGTCAGATCCTTGCCGTGGTAGCTGAGGTTGTTGACCGCGAAGTAATCCCAGCCGACATCGATCGGCCACAACTCCAAGACATCATCGAGCCGTGGGCGAACGCCCGCGATGTCATCGATGATCATGAAGTTGTAGGCGCCCAGGATGTTGTGATGGATGCCCGACCGCCCGAACGTCTGGGTGTTGGGGTTCCAGTTGAAGAAGAACTCGTTGTTGTTCGGCCGTTGGTTGTCGCCGCCCACGTACTGCACCCAGGTGAGCCACTCGAGCAGGGCGCGGTACATGCCCGGCGTGACGTACTCCGACGGGTAGTTGCGGATGGCGGAGGAGAACACCTGCGCCTGCAACGTCGAGTTGATGTTGGAGAAGTTGTTGGACCCGGCGAACCCGGACTCCGCCTTGTCCGCCTGGTTGGCCGTGTAGAACGGCATGATCGGGAACTCGTCCGCGTCGGCGTAGTAGCGCAGCGCCTCGCGGTACTTCGCCTCGTCGGTCGGCACGAGCCCCTCGATGAACGGCGCGAAGTTCTGGTGGTCCTTCCACGGGACCAGCGCGTTGTTCACCGTGAGCCGGTGCTTGAAGACGTGGCCCGGACGCTGGCCGTCGTCGGGATCGACGGGTGCGTCGTCCCACAGCTGCGTCAGGATGGCCTCCTTGATGCTGTCCGCGAGCTGGGTCATCTCAGCTGCCTTCTCGTCCTCGCCTAGCAGCGAGTACGCGTCGGCGGCCGCCATCGCTCCGGACCACTGGAATGCTGCCTCGGCCCGGTCCTGACGGACAGGCAACCCCTGCTGCTGCGGCCAGTGGAACGTGGGCGTGTCAGCGTCGTTGCCGGTCAAGAAGCCGGAGGAGTACTCGATGAGGTTGTTGCCGTTGGTGTCGTACTTGTCGATCTGGCCCTCGACGTCGCACTCGACGTAGTGGGCGAAGTTGCGTACGAACTCGTCGTCTCCACCGTGCACCTTGTACGCGTTCCAACCCTCGCGGCCGATGTACTGCTCGTACGTGTTGCCCCAGCTGTGCGAGCCGGGGTTGTCGGTGAACGCCGCGCAGCGAGACGTCTCACCCGACGACAGCACGTTGCCGTACGAGTAGATCGGGTCGCGGAAGTACTTCAGATCCTGCAGGTGCATCGGCTGGGTGAGCTGGATCGCGTTGTTGTACCCCAGAGCACCCTCGACCGACAGCGGGAACTGGAAGTCGTTGCCGGGGACGTTGGCGTCGAAGTAGTTGAAGCGCGACAGGAACGTCCGGTAGTACGACATCTTCTTGATGTTCTCGTCCGGCACGTCGATGTAGGGGACGTTGTCCGCCCACCACTGGTTGTACTCGGCCAGCTGCGTCCGCAGCGCCGTCTGCGCGTCCAGGTCTCTGTAACGCTCGTACTCGGACTCGGACTCCGGAATCTCCTCGGCGATCGCGCCAAGCTGGAGCTTGACGGTGACCGTCTCGCCGGCGTCGACGTCGATCGTGCGGACGAGATCGTCCCCACTGGCGGTGAAGCCCTCGCCGCTGAACCGGGTGGACACCGTCGTCACGTCGAAGCGGGTCGTGAACGTGCCGGTCCGCTCGTCACCATCGGCCTGCTGCGTGACGATGTCCGGCGTGCTGGCGGTGAGCGTCCACGTCGCCGGATCGTCGCCGGTGTTGGCGATGTCCAAGATCGTCACCGCGACGTTGTTGTGCGTGATGAACTTCGTCTGCTCGACACGCAGGTTGTCGTCGCTGTGGACGCTCGACCAGTGGCTCGGGGAGTTCCGCCGAGCCGACTCGTCCTCGTCGAGGTCGGCGCCCTCGATCTCGACCGTGTACAGGTCGGTGACGCCGCCCACGATCGGCTCGCGATACGCGAAGCCACCTCCCCGGGGACCCGTACCGCTGCCGGCGAAGCCGAGCTCGTCCTCGTCATGCGTGTACATGTAGAGGGCGCGCCCCTTGGTGTACAGGTGGTCGCCGCCGGACCCACCGGCGGGCCGCTCCAGGATCCGGTCGATCCAGAACGAGTCGCCGCCGGCGGCCACGTCCGCGTCGAAGATGGCCTGCAGCATGTTCTCGGCGGGGTCGAAGGCGGCAGGCTCATCGGGGACTGGGTCGTCCGATCCGCCGAACTCGGGCGTCCCAGGGTCGACCTCCGGTGGGATCTCCGTGTGGTTGGTCGATGACGCCTGGCCCACCCCCAGCGCGACGACCAGGCTTCCGGCGAACAGCGGAACGGCCCCTCGGAGAAGGGCGGACCGCATGGTGAGTCGCCTCGGCACTTCGACGGGCTCAGCCCTCCAGAAGGGACTGCGCCCTAGGTTGAGTTGTGGTCTCACACCATTCCTCCCATCCTGTAGCGCAGCCGGTGCTGAGCGCCGAGTTGTTCGGCCTCATCCACCAGCGCGTGCCGGGCCCGGGCGCCCGGCACCCGGGGCGGAGCGGGCGCGCGCGCCCCGAACAGCTCCGGCGCCCGCTTGGCCGCCTGCCGGATCCCCGGGATGTCGAGATCTCGGCCAAGCAGTGCATCCATGACGGTGAGCCGCGCTTGTAGCCGGATCCCGCCCACGAAAGTGATCTGGAGTCTGCGGCCACGTCAACCTCCTATCGGCAGGAAGCGTTGTTAGCGCTCACACAGCTGAGGGAAGCGAAGAGGACTTCTGCGTCTCACCCAGTCGTCACCCCTCCGCGTGGATCGACGATCGCGCCTTAACCGTCCGCCGCGGTCTGCGCGACATGTCCGAAAAGGTTTTCTGACCTTAGATCCACATTGGTCCTACGTCAAGGGGTTCTGACCCGATGAGCGACTGATATGCCAATTGTGCCTTGCTGCGAAGCTTGAGAAAGGCTTTACCGGACCGCTTTCCTCGTCCGAGATCGAGAGCCAGGCACCTAGGTGGTCGGCAGCCACACCCGCATGGTGGACGGACCGCGGTTGGCCCACCGGTGGTACGGCACGAGCGGGATCTGCGCGTCGCGCTGGCGGCGCCTCGGCGGTTCGGTCGCGTCCAGGTACGGCCAGCCGGCCGAATGATCGCCCTCGACCAGCGCACCGGAGACGACAACCGAGCCGTCCTGGTCCGCCGGGTCTTCCCGGGTGTCGACGCGAACAGCATCAACCTCCACGTCGCCGGGCAGATCGACCGACTCCGAGCACAGCACGAGCGGCCCGCGCTCGACCGCGGCCATGCCGCGGACCGCGTCGATACGCGGGTCCGCGACCGTCCAACGCGGCGCTACCGGCAACTCCAGGCGAATCACGTCGCCGTTGCGAAACCTGCGCGTGACGTCGATGGTGCCGGTGCTGCCGGCGGGCCGCGGCGGCTCGCCTGGTTCGGCCACCGTGGTACGTCCGTGCGCCCACGCCGGCACCCGGAGAGTGATCGTCGCCAGGTCTGCCGGAGCGTCGGTCACTTCCACCGTCACCGTGCCGTCCTCCGGGTAGCGGGTACGCATCCGGACCCCGATCGGCCGGCCGTCGTCGAGCGTCGTGTTGATGTCGGCGTCCGCGTACTGGTGGATCTGTAGGCCCTGCGCGTCCGCGGTCGCCACGTACGCGGACAAACTGGCCATCAGGCGAGCCACGTTGTTCGGGCAGCACGCGACGGCAAACCACGGAGCGCGCGGGTTGGACACTGGGCGTGGGCTTACGAAGTCGGGAGGCACGGCGCGGCCGCGGCTGCGCTGGTGGAGGGTGTTGGCGTAGAAGAACGCCCGCCCGTCCTCCGCGGGTGAGGTCGCGACCACGTTGTACAGCGTCCGTTCCGCGAGGTCGGCGTACCGGGGGTCGCCCGTCGCGAGCAGCAGCCGCCAGCTCAGCAGCACGGAAGCGACGCCGGCGCAGGTCTCAGAGTAGGCGCGGTCCGCCGGCAGCACGAAGTCCTCGCCGAAGGACTCGCCGGAGTGGTGCGACCCCATACCGCCGGTGAGATAGGTGCGGCGGGCCACCGTCGCGTCCCACTGTGTCTGGACGGCCTCCAGCAGAGCCTCGTCCCCAGTCTCCACCGCCACGTCGACCGCACCGGCCGCCAGGTACAACGCCCGCACCGCGTGCCCGCGCAGAACCGTGGCTTCGCGCACCGGCACGTCGTCCTGGTAGTAGGCGCGCCCGAACTCGATGTCGGCCAACCGGCCGTGCCCGCGACGGTCGACGAACAGCGCGGCCTGGTCAAGATAGCGTTCCTGGCCGGTGAGCCGGGCGAGTTCCACCAGCGCCATCTCGATACCGGGGTGCCCGCACAGGCCGTCGATACCCCCGGCGCCGAATGCGCGGCAGACGTGATCGGCGGCTCGGGTTGCCGTCTCGAGCAGCGCGCTGCTGCCGCTGACCCTCGCCTGCGCCACGCCTGCCTGGATCAAGAACCCGTAGCAGTAGAGCTCATGGCCCCACTCCAGGTCGCTGTACCGCGGGCGTTGACCCGGCCGGCCGAACGCCGTGTTGAGGTAGCCGTCCGGCTCCTGGACGGTTGCCACCTCTCCGGCGATCTTGTCGATGGTGCCCTCGACGGCGGCGTCTCCGCTCCGCGCAGCCTCCCAGGCCATCGCCTCCGACAGCTTGTAGATCTCCGAGTCGGAGAACTCCCGGCCGGCGCGGCTCTCCGCGATCCGTCCCTCACCAGCGGCCCGGAAGTTCCCGACCCAGCCCAGCCGCTCCATCCAGCTCAGGCAGTGCCCAAGCGTGGCGGATGCGTTGACCTGCTGCCGATCCGCCCAGAAGCCGCCCGTGATCCGGACCTCGCGGATGCCGAGGGGTCGCAGCCGGCCCTGGCTGGGAGCGACGGGCCGGCTGGCGTCGTGGAGGGGGACCGCGTCGCTCATCCCTTCAGCGCTCCAGACATGAATCCGCGAACGTAATGCCGCTGCAGCGCGAGGAACAGGAACAGGCAGGGAATGGCCATCACGACGACGCCTGCCTGGGTGGCCCCGAAGTCGACCGCGCCCATGGTCTGCTGCCGGAGCGTGGCGATGGCCAACGGCAATGGGTATTCGGTGCTGTCGGTGATGAGGAACAGCGGCGCGATGAAGTCGTTCCAGGCGAACAGGAACGCGAACAGGCCAACCGTGATGATCCCCGGCCAGACGGCGCGCAGCATGATGCGGGTGAGCACGCCGAAGGTGCCGCAGCCGTCGACCAGCGCGGACTCCTCAAGCTCCTTGGGCACGGCCTCGAACGAGATGCGCATCATGAACATGCCGAACGGAAGCTGGTACAGCGTCAGCACCAGCGCCACGCCAAGTAGCGAGTTGCGCAGCCCGAGCTCGCCGAACATCACCCACAGCGGCACGAGCACCGTCACGTACGGCACCATCAGGATCGCGATGATCAGCAAGAACAGAACGTCCCTGCCAGGGAAGCGGAAGCGGGCGAACGCGTAGCCGCCGAGAATCGAGAGCGTCAGGACGAACGCGACGGTCAGGACCGTCACGTAGCTGCTGTTCCAGAGGTACCGCAACAGGCCCGCGTCGTAGGCCATCAGCGTCTCGTAGTTGCCGAAGCCGTAGCCCACCTGCTGGGCGGTGGCGCCGTGGGGGGAGACCGACGCGACGGTCGTCCACACCAGCGGGATGAGGAACATGATGGCCAGGCCGCCGCCGAAGACCCAGTACGAGGTGTTCCCGATCACTGCTCGCATTCTCACGGTCGCTGCTCCTTCAGGTTCCTCGGCGTAGCAGCCGGAACTGAGCGATGTTGATCCCTAGGAGGACGAAGAGAACGACGATCGACAGCGCGGCGGCGATGCCGAGATCGAAGTTCCGGAACCCTTCCCGGTAGAGCAGCAGCACCACCGTCGTGGTCGAGTTGTCCGGGCCTCCGTTGGTCAGGATGAAGAACTGGTCGAACGCCAGCAGTGATCCGGTGACCGAGATGATCAGGCACAACGCGATGGACGGCCGCAGCAGCGGCAGTGTCACGCGGAAGAACGTCTGCACCCGGCTGGCGCCGTCCACCCGAGCCGCCTCGTACACGTCGGTGGGAATCGCCTGCAGCCCGACCAGCAGGATCAGCATGAAGAAGCCGGCGAACTTCCACACGATCAGCAGCACCGTCGAGAACAGCGCCATGTTCGGCGTTCCGAGCCAGCGGATCGGCTCGTCGATGAGACCGAGACTCCGCAGGATGGGGTCGACCGGTCCGATGGACGGGCTGTAGAAGCCCCAGAACAGCAGCGCGGCCGAGGCCAGGCCGAGTGAGACCGGCAGGAAGTAGGCGGTGCGGAGGAAGGCGACGCCGCGCCGCCGGCGCTGCACCATCAGGGCCATCGCCATGGCGAGCGCCAGCAGCAGCACCACGACGATGACGGTGTACTTGAGCGTGAACCAGACCGCAGGCCAGAACAGCCGGTCGGTGGCCATGTTTGCGTAGTTGTCAGGGAAGTTGAAGCCTTGGTTGCCCTGGATCAGCGGCCACTCGCTCGCTGACATCTGGCCGACGAGCAGAAGCGGGACGACGAAGAAGGCCAGCACGAACACCGCGGCCGGGGACGCGTACAGCGCGCCCTTCAACGCCCGCGACCGCCACCAGTGCGGCTTCGACGCGCCCGGCGGCGCGGGCATCGCCACCCTGTCCGGGTGGAGCACTGGCTGTCCGGCCACAGATCCTCCGCTCCGGGTGGCCGTTCGATCACGTTCGGCAGGGCCGGCCCCACGCCACCAGGCCCAGTCGCCTCGCGGCGCGGGGCTGCGCCTGCCGAACGTGATCGAACAGCAAAACGGTTACTGCTGCAGTGAGGCGTTGATCGCCTCGTTGTCCTCATCGAGCGTCGTCCCGTCGCCGAACACGTAGTTGCGGATCAGCGGCAACCACGGGCCCTGCGGGTCGTTGAACGTCTGGCCGAAGTTGAGCGCGTACGGCGTGCGTCCCACGCCGGCCACCTCGTTGATCGTCACCAGTCGCTCGTCTTCCTGGGAGTACTCGTTGGACGCGAGGTCAGTGCGTGCAACGACCTCATTGTTCGCCGCCATGACCTCGACCTGAGCCTCGTCGGACAGCGTCCAGGCGATGAAGTTCCACGCCTGGTCCACGAGTTCGCTGTTGGCGCCGATGCCGAGGCTGTCGCCACCTACGAACGTGGACTCACCGCCGTCGATGCCCACGATCGGGGCCACGCCGGTCTCGAACGAGTCGGGCATCAGGCCCAGAGTTGTCGAGGGCATCGGCATGACGCCGATGTTCCCCTCGGGGAAGAACCCGGTCCACGTCGGGCCGGCCTCGTCCGGCGTCTCCGGGTTGGTGACGTCGTCCTCGTAGAGGCCCTTCCACACGTCGTAGACGGCCTGCGCTTCGGGAGAGTTGAGGAACGATTCGGTGCCGTCCTCGTTCATCACCTCGTGCCCGTCGCCCCAGATGCTCGGCCACCAGGTGAACACCAAGCAGCCGCCGCAGTTGCCGCCGAAGTGGGTGCCGTGGATGTCGTCGCCCAACTCGTCGACCGCGCGGGCGTGCTCGGCGAACTCCTCGAGCGTCGTCGGCGGTTGCTCGGGGTCAAGGCCGGCCTGCTCGTACAGGTCCTTGTTGTAGAACAGCACGGACAGGTCCATCGTGAGCGGGACGGTGTGCTCGGCGCCGTCCACCGTGCCGACGTCGACGTGCGACGGCGCGATGCTGTCCGCGAACGGCAGCGCGGCGATCCTGTCGGTGATGTCCAGGTAAGCCCCTTGGGTCGTGAACTGCGGGACGAAGACGACGTCCAGGCTGACCAGGTCGGGAAGCTCCGCGGCGCCGGCCGCCGTTGCCACCCGGCCCAGGTACTCATCGGTCGGGATGACGGTGAGCTCCACCTGGTTCTCGTGGGACTCGTTGTAGGCGTCCACGAGACGCTGGACCGTGGCCTCCGTCGCGGCGCGGGTCCACATGGTGATGGTGCTGCCGTCGTCCACGCCGAGGGCCATGTCGTCCCCGGCTTCCTCTTCCTCGCCCTCGTCGGCGGGCTCTTCCTCGGCGGCCGGCTCTTCCGCCTCGTCGGCGGGCTCGTCGTCGCCGTCGTGCCCCCCGCCGGCGGCGGGGGCCAACCCCCGGGCCCGACCGGGCCCGGCGGATCTGAAACCCC
>CAZMXH010000059.1:0-2108 GCA_964570165.1 uncultured Actinomycetes bacterium | reverse complement strand
GGGGGTCACCATCGCCTGGGCCTGCCCGGCCGCTGCTTTTCTGACGCGGCGGCGCAACCGTGGCCGCGCCAGGACTCTGGATCTCACGCTGGTCTCCTCACATCGTCGTGGCTAGCAAGCGTTCCGCAGGCGGTCCGGGCCCCGAGTAGCCTGGTGCTCCACCGCCGTGGCCGTACGCACCGTCGGCAGGGTCCCTGCACCCAGCGCTCTGAAATGCTCCCGAAAAGGTTTTCTGTAGAACCTAGAAGTTGGTCGCTGCCACGTCAAGCGGCCCGCCGGAGCGTTATCGTTCCGAAACAGCCACGTTTACCGGACACCCTCCGGCGCAACCGAACCTGAAAGGCGTTGTCATCCAAGTTTCGGTACCCGGTGTACAGTCGAAGACTGGGGTAGTCCACGGTACGTAGCACGCGGAGGCGACGATGGCAGAAGACACCACCGAACCCTCCGTACGCGGGAGAACCGCAACGCTTGCCGACGTGGCCCGCCTCGCCGGGGTCTCGATCTCGACCGCGTCCAAGGCGCTCAACGGCCGGAGTCACGTCCGTGCCGAGACGCGGGCCCGCGTGCTCGGCGCGGCGGAACAGTTGTCGTTCTCGCCCAACACACTCGCTCGCAGCCTGCTGGCGGGTCGTTCCGGAACGGTCGGTTTGCTGACCAGCGACCTCGAAGGACGCTTTAGCATCCCCATCCTGATGGGAGCCGAGGACGCCTTCGGCGCCGGCAAGGTCAACGTCTTCCTCTGCGACGCGCGCGACGACACCATCCGGGAGCAGCATCACGTGCAGGCGCTGCTCAACCGGCGGGTGGACGGGCTCATCGTCGTCGGCAGCAGGACCGACCCCCGGCCGTCGCTCGGGCCTGGGCTGCCTGTCCCGGTCGTCTACACCTACGCCCCCTCCCAGAATCCCGCCGACCTGTCGATCATCTGTGACAACGTCGGTGCCGGCCGGCTGGCGATCGAGCACCTGATCGCCTGCGGCCGCACCCGGATCGCGCACATCTCCGGCGACCCCGGCTACGGCGCGTCCCGAGATCGCGCGGAGGGTGCGCTCGCCGCACTCGCCGACGCAGGGCTGGAGCTTGTTGGCGAAGTGTGGTACGGAGCGTGGTCCGAGGGCTGGGGCCGCGCCGCGGCGGCGATGCTGCTGGACCGTCATCCGGACGTGGACGCCATCTTCTGCGGCAGCGACCAGGTCGCGCGCGGTGTCATGGACACGCTCCGGGAACGCGGCCGGCGGATCCCCGACGACGTCGCCGTGATGGGCTTCGACAACTGGGAGATCCTGGCAGCGGGTGCGCGGCCGCCGCTCACCAGCATCGATATGAACCTCGAGGAAGTCGGGCGAGCGGCCGCACGCGCGCTGTTCGCGGCGCTCGACGGCTCACCCCGGTCAGGCGTCGAGGCGTGGCCCTGCCGGGTCGTGATCCGTGGCTCCACGGCCGCCCTGAGCTGACCTCCAACCCCGACCTGTCAGGGCAGCGTGACGCGTCGCCGCTGGTCAACGACCTGTCAGGCCTGACAGGTCGCGGAGGAGGGGCGAGGGGCTCGAGGGGCCTCACAGGCCTTGTGCGAGGCGGTAGTAGGCCTGGTTCCAGCGGATCTCGTCGGCGAGCCGCCGTCGCGTCGTCGCGTCGTCGATCACCACCAGTTCGGTCTGCACCATCTCGGCGAAGTCGGTCAACTCCTCGACCCCCACCGCGCTCGACAGCACCGTGTGATGCGGCCCCCCGGCCGTCAACCACGACTCCGCAGAGGTCCGGAAGTCAGGTCGCGGCCGCCATACGGCGCGGGCGACCGGCAGCCGGGGCAGCGGCTCGTCCGGCGGGACGACGTCCACCTCGTTGGCGACGAGCCGGAACCGGTCGCCGACATCGGCCATGCCCAGCACGACGGCGGGGCCGGGGGCGGCGTCGAACACCAACCGCACGGGGTCCTCCCGACCGCCGATGGAAAGCGGGTGGATCTCGCACGATGGCCGGTCCGCCGCGATGGTGGGGCACACCTCGAGCATGTGCGCGCCGAGGATCTTCTCCTTGCCCGGGACAAGGTGGTTCGTGTAGTCCTCCATGAACGACGTCCCGCCAGGCAACCCGGCGGCCATCGC
>CAZMXH010000058.1:0-13584 GCA_964570165.1 uncultured Actinomycetes bacterium | reverse complement strand
GACCTACAAGCCGAACATCGCCGACCAGCGGGAATCGCCCGCCGTACCGCTCGCTCGCCAACTGCTGGCGCTCGGCGCCAAGGTCTCCTACCACGACCCGTACGTCACGGAATGGGACGTCAACGGATCCTCTGTGACCAGGGCCGATGACCTCGAGGCCGCGGTCGGCGCGGCGGACCTTGTCATACTGGTGCAGAACCACGCCTCGTACGATGCCGACCGGCTTGCCACAATAGCCCAGCGGTTCTTCGACACGCGCGGGGTTACGACGGGGGCCGAGGCACACCGTCTGTGACCCCGATCGGGGACGATGGTGGGAATGGAGACTGAATACACGGTCCGGCTGGAGCCCGGCGAGGGTGCGGCGCTGGCCGAGCAGTATGGCCTGAACCGGATCGGTGCGCGGCCGAAGCTGGGCACGTACCTCAAGGCGTTGTGGTCGCGGCGCCAGTTCATCTGGACGCTGGCCACGTCCAACGCGTACGCCCGCAACCGCGACAACTACCTCGGCCAGTTGTGGAACATCCTCAACCCGCTGATGTGGGCCGCCGTCTACTTCATCGTCTTCGGCATCCTGCTCGGCACCCGGCGCGACGTCGAGAACTTCATCGCGTTCCTCGTCATCGGGGTGTTCCTGTTCCGCTTCGTGTCGGCGTCGTTCACCGGCGGCTCAAAGGCGATCAGCGGCAACCTGTCGCTGGTGCGCTCGCTGCACTTCCCCCGCGCGGTACTGCCGATCTCGAGCGCCCTGACGGAGTTCATCCTCCTGATACCGGCGGTCGTGGTGATGTGCATCATCGTCGGCGTCAGCGGCAACTTCTATCCGGACGTGGACTCCGCGCCGAGCGTCGAGTGGCTGCTTCTCGTGCCCGCGGTGCTGCTGCTGTTCATGTTCTGCATCGGCTGCGCGCTGATCATCGCCCGGCTCGTCGTGGACGTGCGCGACCTGGCGAACCTGTTGCCATTCGTCCTGCGGGTAATCTTCTACCTGTCGGGCGTGTTCTTCAGTGTCGAGGAGCGGTTCGGCGACGCCCTCGGCCCGCTGCTCCCGTACGCCCTGCACCAGCCCGTCGCCGTCTACTTCTACCTGGCCCGCTCGGCAATGTTGGAGGAGTTTCCCATCAGCGGGACAATGTGGCTGTTCGGAGTCGGCTGGGCGGTGCTGTTCCTGGTTGGTGGGTTCTTGTTCTTCTGGCGAGCCGAGGAGCGGTATGGCCGTGACTGACAGACAGGTCCGGCAGCAGGACGCTCACCTCGACGAGGAGATCGACTTCGAGGGCGCGGCTGACGACGAGGCGCCGGCGGCTAAGCCGCCCCAGGACCTCGGCGACCCCTGCCTGATCGTCGACGACATCCACGTGAAGTACCGCGTGTTCGGGGGGCGTCGCAAGAGCTTTGCGACCACCGACACGAACCCGTCTTTGCTGCGCCGCGTGCTGCGCAGCACCGGTGACTACCTCGGGCCGGGCAAGGAGATCCACGCGCTGCGGGGAGTGTCGTTCGTCGCGCGGCACGGCGAGTCGATCGGCGTCGTCGGGCGCAACGGCTCGGGGAAGAGCACGCTGCTGCGGGCGATCGCCGGTCTGCTGCCCCTGCATCAGGGCGCGGTCTACACATCCGGGCAGGCGTCCCTGCTCGGTGTCAACGCCGCCCTGATGCAAGGGCTCACCGGCGAGCGCAACATCATGATCGGCGGGCTCGCGCTCGGGCTGAACCGCAAGCAGGTGCGCGAGCGGTTCAACGAGATCGTCGACTTCGCGGGCATCGGTGACTTCGTCTACCAGCCGATGCAGGCGTACTCGTCAGGTATGGGTTCCCGGCTGCGGTTCGCGATCTCGTCCGCCGCCCAGCCGGACATCCTGCTCATCGACGAGGCGCTGTCCACTGGCGACGCCGAGTTCCGCGCCCGCAGCAAGGCCCGGATCGACGAGATCCGCGAGCAGGCCGGCACGGTGTTCCTCGTCAGCCATTCGCTGCAGGCCGTCCAGCAGATGTGCTCCCGCGTCCTCTGGATTCACGAGGGGAAGCTCCGTATGGACGGCCCCGCCGAGGAGGTCTGCGAGGCGTACCAGGCCTTCGTGCGACCGAACAGGCCTGGGCCGAAGAACCCGAAGAAGAAGTGAGCCCGGCGCCGACTTCGACGACACCGGCGTCGACGTGAGCAATCCATGGAAGCCAATCGGTGTCCGACCAGATCCGCGTAAAAAGAGCTAAGCTCGACTGCCGTGTCCCCTGTTGACCGCCTGAGTGCGCTGGTCGTCACGGTCGTCCACCACCCAGAGGACTCCAGGATCCGGCACCGTGAGATCGCCGCACTGCTGGACGCCGACTGGGCGGTCACCTACGCAGCGCCGTTCTCCGGGTACGGGGTTCCCGCGGATGCCAGCGGGACCGCGGGACTGACGGTCGTCGACGTCCCCCGGGCATGCGGACGCCGGCGGTTGCGCGCGCTGCTGGGCGCCCGCGCGCTGCTGCGCAAGCGGGCTCGCGACCACGACGTCGTGCTGCTGCACGACCCGGAACTGCTCGCCGCGCTGCCCGGGCTGCGGTTGCCTCCGGTCGTGTGGGACGTCCATGAGGACACCGCGGCGGCCGTCACGTTGAAACCATGGCTGCCGGAGGCCATCCGGCCCTTGGTGCGCACCGCCTTTCGCGGGGTGGAGTTGTGGGCGGAGCGCCGCGTCCACCTCATACTTGCCGAGCACGCATACCGAGCCCGCTTTCGCGATGACCACCTGGTCGTGCCGAACATCAGCCGGGTGCCCGTGTCGGTCCCGGCGCCTGACCAACCGCGGGTGGTCTACGTCGGCGGCCTGACGCCCGCCCGCGGCGCCGCCGACCTGGTAGAGGCGGCCCGGCTGATCGCGGTCAAGACCGACGGCTCGCTCACGATGCTGCTGGTCGGCCCGGCGTCGCCGGATGTCCAGCGCATGCTACGCGACGCGGTGGACGAAGGTGTCCTGGCCTGGACCGGCTTCCTCCCCAGCGACCAGGCGATGGCGCTGCTGGACGGGGCGATGGCCGGCCTGTCGCTGCTGCATGACGAGCCGAACTACCGGGTAAGCCTGCCGACCAAGG
The DNA here is from genome assembly GCA_964570165.1 of uncultured Actinomycetes bacterium. Taxonomy (GTDB): domain Bacteria; phylum Actinomycetota; class Actinomycetes; order Jiangellales; family Jiangellaceae; genus JBMCTR01. The sequence continues at coordinate 10,506 of CAZMXH010000058.1, read as the reverse complement.
TCATGGAGTACATGGCGCACGGCGTCCCCGTCATCACGACGCCGCTTCCGCTCGCGCGCGATCTCGTCGAGGAGACCGGCTGCGGGGTGGTAGTTCCGTACGGCGACCCTATTGCCGTAGCGGAGGCTGTTCTCGACCTGTGGGCGAACCCGAGCCGGCGGCAGGCCATGGGGGCAGCCGGTCATCGCGCCGCCGCGGCGCGATACGACTGGGCGACGCACGCGAATGCCTTCGTGTCCGAACTTGAGCGTTTTGCCCGGCATGCGACGCACCTGCGATTCTGATCGTTTGCTGCCGACGTACCGAGTGACTGAGAGGGGTAACGATGAGCGACGCGCAGACTTGGACTGTTATTGGTGGCTTTCTAGTGATCATGAGCCTCATGCTGACCCTGATGCTGCGCACTGTCGGTACGGAAGCGCGCACGGTGCGCGGCGAGTTGGCCGGTCTCCGCGGCGAGGTGATCGGTATGTACGGCGAAGTGCAGAACCTGCGTGGGGAGCTGGCTAATGCACGGGGGGAGATGAGCACGCGGTTCAACGGCGTCGAGCACACGCTCCAGGGACTTGATCGTGAGGTGCAGACGCTCACCCGTCGCGTGTTCGGTCTCGAGAAGGAGACATGAGCGATCGGCGCATGTAGCCTGCCCGGGCGGGGGGGACGACTATGTTCGGACGCGTAGCTGCGGGCTTCGGGGCTGCTGCTGTGGTTCTGGCCGCGGGCTGCATACCCGGTGCCGACGAGCCCGAGGACGTCGGCCTTGAGCCGACGCGGGAGGCTACGACGCCAACACCGAACAGTGCGGAGAACTGCATCAACGATCCTGTGGAGACGGCACCGGTCGATACCGGCTCACTGGCCGGGGATGTGCTCGCGCTCAGCCGCGAACTGTTCAGCTGCACCAGTCACGTCGTCGTCGTGGACGGAACGGACATCGAGGCGGCGACCGCGGGAGCCCGGTTGGCCGCGGCGCACAACGGGCCGGTGTTGCTTCCCGACGCCGGGCTCTCGGAGGAGCTGGAACGGCTCCAGCCCAACAGCGTTCACCTCGTCGGCGACGTGGAGACGCCGGTGCCGGACGGGACGGAGGTGCACCGGCTCACCGTCGAGGAGGTTGAATCGCGAGCCGCTGACGTTTTGGGTGAGCCGTCTCGGGCCGCCACACCGTCACCCTCCACCGCCTCGGTCGATCTCGAATCGCTGATTCCCGGCCTCCCAGAGCCGAGCGACGCCGGATTGCTGTGGCTGGTGGACGCCTCCGAGCCGGCGGCGGCGCTCGCAACCGGGGCACTCGCGAAGGCGGCAGGGGTCGGTGTCGTCCCCACCGAGGACGGTGACCTGTTCGCGGACCCGGAGGCGAGCGAGGCGCTCAGCGGCCGCCCTGCCGAGTCCGTGCGGCCGATCGGCACGTTCCCGGAAACTCTCGGCTGGCAACTCCGCGTGCTGGCCAGCGGCCGGGAGCAGCCCGGCGGGGGATACGAGGTGTTCCCCGACGATCCCGGCCGTCGCTTCGTCGCACTGTACGGCCACCCCGCGTCGGCGGGCATGGGGGCCCTCGGCCAGCAGGACGGCCCGCAAGACGCGCTCGAGCGGCTCGAACCGCTGGTCAAGGAATATGCGGCCGACGGCGCGACCGTCGTCCCGACGTTCAACCTGATCGCCACCGTCGCGCACAACGGCGGCTCGACGGACCGGCCCTCCGGGCTGCTCGATCTCACCACGCCGTCTTACGTCGACTACAGCACCATGCACCCTCCGGAGACCTACCGGGAGTGGGTGGACGCCGCCGCCAAGGCGGACGGGTACGTCGTGCTGGACTTCCAGCCCGGCCGCAACGACTTCCTGTTCCAGGTGCAGCATTACGAGGAGTTGCTCCGCGAACCCCACGTCGGCATCGGCCTCGACCCCGAGTGGCGGCTCGGCCCGAGAGAGCGCCACCTCGAGCAGATCGGGTCGGTCACGGCCGCCGAGATCAACGACGTCATCAACTGGATCGCCGACATCGTGCGCGACGAGGGCCTGCCGCAGAAGCTGGTCGTCATCCAGCAGTTCCGGATGCACATGATCGAGGACCGCGAGGACATCGTCGACCGGCCCGAGGTGGCTGTCGCCATCCAGATGGACGGCGAGGGTCAAGGGTCGCTCACGACGAAGGACGAGAGCTACCGCACCGTGACTGCCGGGACCGAGGACGCGCACTGGCGATGGGGCTGGAAGAACTTCTTCGAGCGGGACCATCCCGACGGCCCGTACTCACCCGAACAGATCCTCGCCAAGGATCCGGTTCCGGCCTACGTCACGTACCAGTGATGCCGGTGCAGGACGGCTCCCGCCGCTAACCGGTCGGCACGTCGGCCGGCTCGAGTGCAAGATAGCGGTGCAATGCCTCGACGGCCTCAGCGCCGAGACGTCCCCGAAGAATCGGGAGGTCGCTCTCCGCGATCTGGCAGATATCGCCCTCGCCCTCCCAGTGATCCTCGATGAGCCACTCCGGCAGTTCCCGGTCGCGCAGTCGCCGGATGACCTCGAGGGAGACGTAGACCTGGTCGAGGTAGCCCTCCGCGCCGTGCTCGTCGCTGCGCAGTACCTGGTACGGAGCCGCAAAGTAGGCGAGAGCGCTGAGCAGCTTGCGGCGTGCGGTGTCGGGCAGCCGCCCGTCGTCCAGGAGCGAACCGAGGAGGCGGTAAAGATCGGGCGTCAACCACACCCGCGAGTGATCTGCTGCCGCTCGACGGCGTGCGGGGCCGTACCTATTCGAACAGGTCCTCAGCAGGACGCCGGATTCTGCTTGCCTCACGCGTGAGTGACAGGGCGGTGCCGGGCGGGGCCGCGCCTTCGCCGGGGCGCTGACCGCGGAGGACGGAGAGTACCCGGGCGGCGTGCGGGTCGGACGCCTCAATCTCGTGGAGCGGCTGCACGGCCACGACACCGTGGCCCGTCGCGACCGTGACGTGCCGGGCGACCTCCTGTGGCGGGGCGAGCCGCGCGGCGCCGTCGAACCCGCCGTAGCGCAGCTCGAACCGACCCTCGGGGCACTCCTGCTGCAGGCCGCTGCGCAACTGCGCTGGCGGCAGCTGGATCGCCCGGTGAAGGACCACTCGGCAAGGCGGATCCGTCCGGCCCACCGCATCATGATGCTGGACAACCACTCGAACGTGCGCTCCTCGTCGGCAAGCGCGAGCTCTAAGGTGTCGACAGGTACCGGCGCGCCAAGGATGGAGGCGGCGGCGAGGCCCTCGACGCGGTAGTTGAAATCCGCGACCTGGTCGCCTAGCAGGCACCACAGCCGGACACCGGGCCGTTCGTCCACCGGCCGCTCGGAGATCTCGGCGATCGCCCGCTTGATGTCAGCGTCGAGGGGCTCGAGCTCCGCGTGGATCTGCTTGCCGGCCGCTGCCAAGACGGCTCGGAGGGTCGCCAGCGACGGCGTCCGCTTGCCGCTCTCGTAGTGCGACAGCGCGAACCGTGAGATGCCTGCGCGGTCCGCGAGCTCGTGCTGCGACAGTTCGGCAGACCACCGGGCATCGCGGATGAGGTTCGGGACGTCCATGCTGATCGAGCATGGCGGATCCGGTGTCGTCGGGGAGCGCGTTGTCCACAGGGGTTGCGGGTATCGGCTCCGAGAGCTGCGACCGCTTTCCTTCGGGGGTTACGGCAATGCCAATGGTTGGCCGCTGCGTAACCCTGTCCCGCAGGACCTCATTCCGCCGCTCGATGCCGACCCACCACATCACCCGGAGCGGTGAGTACAGCGCGGGAGGACCTGCACGCCACCATCGCCACCCTGGCCACGGCATCCAGACCGATCCCGCGGCCGACAGCCGGTCGCGCTGAGCCGCTTGTCCGACGAGCAGCTGCCACGGCGCGCTACCACCCCCGGCATGCCGCTACCGGTGCGCTCGTCACCGGCGTGCCTTCACCGGCGTGCCTTCACCGGCGTGTTACCACCGACGTGCCGAGAGCCACATAGCCGTCGCCGCACTGAACGACCTCACGTTGGGAGTTACGCCAGTGCCAACAGTTGGCTCGTACGTCAACACCTCACTCGAAGACCGTCGGCCCCACGGTGAACTATGGGAAGAATGTCCGTTTTCCGGTCCGGACCGAGGGCGATGCCTTCCACCGATCTGCCGCACTCCGTGGCCGGACGCTGCCCCACCGAACGGGCCCGGTGTCGGCAACCAGATGGCCGAGAATTGTCGGGACTGACTAGACGTCCATTTGTCAACTCTTTAGTCACCGACAATTCAATAGCGTGGACCTGAGTCGGAACATCCCTGGTCGCACAGCTCTACCGCAATGCCCGATTCCGGAGTTCGCTGGATTCCTCGATTCACGCCCACCGCCGCGCTTCGCTCGGTATCGTGGCTGTAAGCCAAAGGACTGACTACGGGGGGCCGAAATGCCGGCGTTAGCATGGCACAAGCAGAAACCTAGGCAACCGCGCCGCCGCGTGCTTACCGTCAGCATCGTGCTGGCGGCCGCCACCATCGCGGCTGCCGTCGTGGGCTGGCGGATCTGGCAGCCGGGCGGTGTGCAATCGGCGTAGCCGGCACGCGGTCTCAACGCCGCGCCGCTGCCTGGACCATTAGCGCTCGACATGCGGGCATGCCGGTTACTCGTTACGGTGCCAGATAACCGGCCGAACCGCGCGTGGAGGGCATTCATGGGTTCGCGCCGGCAAGCGTTCGCCGGCGCATCAACCCAGCGACACCTTCCGTCTACCTCGGCCATGGAACGTGGATCCGGGGAAGCGACCATTACGACCATGGAGGGGAGCTTTCCGAGTGCGAGCACTTGTCGTGAGCACCGCACACCCGACCGATCCCGCGGTCTTCGATGCATGGGTGGCGCCGCTGCTGCGCGACGGGTGGGATGTTATCTACGCGGCGCCGTTCGCCGACCACGGCATCCGGCCCCACGAAGGGCTGACCGGGCTCGACCTGCCCACTCGGGAGGGAGGAACCAAGGCCCGCAAGGTGGCGGCCGGGATGCTGCGGCACCGCGGACCCGAAGCCGACTTGGTCATCGTCTCTTCCGACAGGCTCGCGCTACTCGCTCCGACGTGCGTGCCCGTGTTGGTCGCGTCGAACGGCCACCACGAGGATGCCACCGCCGTCGCGGCCCGCGCGCCGGTCAGACGAGCGGCGGCCGGCCCAGCCGGGCCATCCGCCACACCGTCCGCCACCTGATCGGCCGACGCTCGCCCGGGAGGGTACGCCACCCAGCGGCGAACCCGCGCAGCCATGTCTTCAGGGCCGACGTGCTCCGCAGGCGCAGCACCGTGATGACGGTCCAGCTTCCGAGGTACACCGGCACCAGAGCCGCAGGCAGCCTGCGACGGGCCAGCCACACCCGGTTCCGCGCGTTGTTGAAGTAGAACTGCTCGTGCCGTGCCGCCGGGTCGCCCTCGGCGTGATACATGATCGAGCCGGCGTCGTACCGGATGTCGAATCCCGCGTCGAGCGCCCGCCAGGCGAGATCGGTCTCCTCGTGGCTGTAGAAGAACTCCTCGGGCAGCGCGCCGCACGTCGACAGCACGGTCCGACGGATGGCACTCGCACCGCCGAGAAAGGTCGTCACGTCCGACGACCGCTCTGGGTCGCTGACTCGTACGCGCGGAACGTGCCGCCGCTGGGTGCGGCCGGTGTCCGGGTCGACGATCCGGAACGACACGATGCCCAGCGACGGCCTGGCCGCGAACATCGAGCGCAGCCGGTCGGCGGTGCCGCGGTCTGGTAGCCACCCGTCGTCGTCGAGGAACATCACCAGGTCGCCGCTGGACGCGGCCACTCCGGCGTTGCGCCCGGCGGGCACGCCCACGTTCTTGTTGAGCGTCACCAGCCGGGCACCGGCGGGTGGGTCGCCGACACCCGCCCCGTTGGCCACCACGATCACCTCGACCGGCTCGCCGTGCTGCGCTCGGAGGCTGTCGACGGCGCGGGCTAGCTCCGCGGGCCGGTCGCCCTGGGTAAGGATCACGCACGACACCGACAACGCAACAGGCTCACCGCTCTCGGACGGACGCCCCGCTGACTCGACGCGCTGGCCGCGGGTCACCGCAATCTCCTGGACAGCAGAACGCTCGCCAGGTGAAGAATCACCATCGTCCCGGCGACCACCACCAGGAACGTCATCAGCACCCGGGTGGCGGTCAGGCCACCGATCACGAAGTCCACGGCTGCGGCCACGACGAGCAACGCTACCGACTCCAGTGCCCCGGTCATCTGGTGGATCCGCAGCATCGACGCCGCCTTCCGCAGCCGTCCCACCCTTGCGCTGCGAAGCTCGGTCTTGTCCTCCGTCGCCTCCCCCATGCCCGCTCGCACCCGAACCGTGTCGACCAGGTCGGTCTCGGCCTTCACCAGGACCACGAACAGGGCCCCCAGGCAACCAACGGTCGTCCATCCACCAACCTCCTGGCCGCCGGCACGGACGCCGTAGGCGATGAGTAGCGCGGCCTCTACTACGTAATGCCCGACACGATCGAGATAAACGCCTACGACGCTGGTCATGCCCTTCCATCGGGCGACCTCGCCGTCGCAGAGGTCGAGGATGAAGTACCCGAGCACCAGCGCAGCGGCCGCCAGCGCCCAGCCAAGTCCCGGCAGGGCCGCGGGCACCGCCGCCAGGAGGCCAACGGCGATCATGAGCACGGTCAACTGGTTGGGCGTCACGGACGTGCGGATCAGCACCGCCGTAAGCCGAAGCGAGAGCCGGCGCAGCCACAGCCGGGCCAGCCAGTGCTCACCGTTGCGCCGGTCCATTGTGGCGGGCGGCTGACACACCCGGCGCAACTCGTCCATATCGGGGCGCGTCACCATGCCGTGCTCACGAGACCTTCCGCAGTTCGGGGACGATGGCGTGCCCGCTACCGCCGTCGCGGAACCAGGCGGCACGCCCTTCGACGCTCGAGACCGCGAGCACCAGCGCGGCGAGCGCTCCGGACGCGGCCACAAACGCACCCGTTCCCGCGGCGGCTGCCGCGCCGAGCACGGCCAACCGGCCTGCTACGCCGAGCGACCCCGTGGCCGCCCAGCGGGCGGGCGGGGCGTCGAGATGGCGAAGCCGGTAGACGAGATCATAGAGCCGCAACGCCACAACCGCTAGAACCCAGTACGCAACCGCCGGAGCGTTCCCGCCCAGCACCGCCGCCACGCCGAGCACCAGCCCAAACTCCACCGCCCGACTACCGGCCGGCGCCAGCCAGCCGTACCGAGCACTGAGCCACACAGGCGGCCTGGCGGCGGAGACTATCCCTGTCGCGTCGACGAGCACCGCGAGGTCGCGCCGTCCGAGTTCGGTCAGCGGCACCCCGTCCGCCGCGCTGCGCAGCACCCTCCCGACCGTGGTGTACGCCCCGGCGATTACCCCGGTGGCCAGCAGCGCCAGAAAGACCGCGCGCGGTCCCCAGAGCACGCTGACCACCGAGATCAGCAGCCAGCGCTCACCGATCGGCATGATCACAACCCGCTTTGCCCACAACTGCGCGGAACGCCGGTTCGTACGGTCCGACAGCCGCGCCGCGGCCGCGCCGGCACGCGCCAGGGCTGCCTGACCGGCCACGGCGGCACCGGTCACCGCCCCTGCCGACTGCCGGACCGCGAACCCGAAGTCGACATGGTGGCGGGTGACGAGTACCGCCATGGCGGCGCCGGCAAGCAGCCACGGATCCGCACCTGCTCCCGTCGCGCCGACGGCCAGGCCTGCGTAGACAGCGAGTTCCTTGACGCGGTCGGCGACTCCGTCGAGCCAGGCGCCGAATCCGGAGAAACGCAGCGTGTAGCGGGCGACCTCACCGTCCACACAGTCCAGCACCAGGGAGACCTGCAGCAGGACGGCTCCGGTGAGCATGGCCCACCACGAACCCACGGCGAACGCGGCAGCCGCACCGAGGCCAACGACGAGCGATGCCAGCGTGATCGCATCCGGCCGCAGGCCCATCCGGAGCGCGGCCGCCGTCACGTACCTGGCGACCTTGCGGACCACGAACGTCGAGTAGAAGCCGTCGTTCGGCCGTGCCGACGCGGCCAGGCGGAGCCGGTGCTCGTCGGTGCGGTCCGCCAAGTCCAGCAACTCGTCGCTTTCGGCGGGATCCGAGGCCACGGCCCCCGCGTACCGGCCGCCGTCGACCGGCGCGACCTCGGCTCCCGATACAGCCAGCCGGGCCGCCAGCGTGGTCGTCCGGACCGGGGCGCCTTCGGCCGCGAGGTCGCGGGCGGCCTGCTCGGCGCGCTGCCGGTCGTCCGGCCCGATGCGCAGCACCCCCACGGCCGCGTCGCCTCTGTGCAGTTGCGCTGACTGCAGCCGCGAGTCCGCGAGCGTGTCGGCCAGCGGGGAGGCATGACCGACATACGCGGCCTCCACGACGCCCGCCGGACCGTCCGCGGCGGAGAGCAGGTCGGCGAGCGTCACCCAGCCGCTAGGACCGCCGTCCTCGACCCACTGCACCTCCGCAAAGGCGGACAGTTGGCCGGCCAGGCGGGCGCGCAGCGGCTCCGACCGGTCAGGCGGTGCTGCCGGCCGGCCGACGACCACGACCGTCAACGTAGGGGGCACGAGTTCTCCAGGCGTTAGCTTTGCCGGATAACCGTAGCCAATGGCAACAACAACGATTTCATCTACCGTTTCTCTGTGGTTGCGAACGCGGCACGCGTCTTCCGTGATCCGCCCGTCGTGGTCGGCCACCGGGGCATGGGCAGCGGCACGGTGGACGGCCACGTCGAGAACACGGTGGAATCCTTTGTCGCTGCCGCGGAGGTCGCTCCCTGGGTGGAGGTCGACGTCCACAGGACGGCCGACGACATCCTGGTCGTCCACCACGACCCCGCACTGGCGGACGGCAGCCCCATCGCATCCGTGACGGCCGACGAAGCCGTGGCCGCGGGGCTACCCCGCCTGAGCGATGTGTTCGACGCGCTACCAGCACAGACCGGTGTGAACCTGGAGGTCAAGTCCGTGCTGGAGGATGCGGTGCGCCCGCCCTCGCGGACGACCGCGGCGCTGGCCGCTCCGGTTGCGGCCGACACGGCGCGGCGGCGGCCACTTCTGGTGAGCTCGTTCGACCCCGCGGCGCTACAGGTGACCGCCGACACGGCACGCGGCGTGCGGCGAGGGCTGATCACCTGGCTCGGCTTTCCGGTCGGCATCGCGGTCGCCGCCGCGGCCGGGCTGGGGGTGGACGTGCTCAGCGTCCATGTCGGTTCGCTGCACACCAGGCAGGGGCGGCATCCCGATGTCGAGCGAGTCGTCCGGCTCGCGCACGAGGCGGGCCTCGAGATGCTCGTCTGGTGCCCTGAGCCCGCCCAAGGGACCGTCCTCGCGGCCGCGGGCGTCGACGCGCTGTGCGTCAACGACCCGCGCGAGGCGCTGGCCGCGCTTGGCGGCTCGAGCTGACCGGCACTGCGGGCGCGCTGTGCTCGGTTGAGCTCATTGGCGGCACCGCCGCCTCCGATGGAACCGCCGCCACCGGCGGGAGTCGCCGCATCCTGTCCGCAGCTTCGAGAACGAGCTGGCGTACCGGAAACCGGCGGCGGAAGAACTTCCAGCGGTATCGCAGCCGTAGGCCGAGCGGCGGGCTCGGCGCGCCGGACAGTTCGTACCCGTACGAGCGCAGGCGGTCTCCCAGGACGGCCTCACAGAGCGAGATCTCTTCCGGCTCGAGCCGCTGCCGCCACGTGCCGGCGCGTGCAGTGGTGACCGGGCCCCGCGTCCGCGCATGGTGCCGCTTGCGTTTTGGCACGGCGACCTTCGCGGTGGTTGCCGGCTCGGCCATGGCCGGGTCGTACTCCTCGCCGAGGAAGTCGCACAGCGAGCGCAACTCCCTCTCGGGGTCGGCGACCAGGTCCTCGTAGATCAGCTCGTAGAACGAGTCAGAAGGAAGCTCGCGGGCTGCTCGCCGCATGAGGTCCACGCATCGTGCCCACGTCGACACGGCGTGCACCAAGTCATGCTCGTACCAGGACATCTCCTTGAGCGAGGCCACGCAGTCCCGGCCGTCCCGGACGATGTTGACGATCTGCGCCGAGGGGAACAGCGCGCGGATGACCTCGAGTTGCAGGGCGTACGCCGGCCGCTTGTCACCCCACCGCGGCTTGCCGAAACGGCGGGCGTAGGCCTGAAAGACCGCGGCGAGCGCCGAGCCGAGCGTGGGCGGCGCCGCAACGACCTGTTCGATGACTTCGTCTCCGTCCAGCTTGAAGTCGGCGAACTTCGTCTTCTTGTCCGTGACGATCCAGTTCGCGAGCTTCCGGCGGTTCTCGGGATCGCTCAGGTCGCCGAACCTCCTGCGGCCGCGGTACGCGGGGACCACGAAGCGGTTCTCCGGGGGGATCGCGATCCGCGGGTGCGCGTGCAGCATGACCTGCAGCAACGTCGTCCCTGAGCGTGGACATCCGACAACGATGATCGGCCGGTCACCGGTCACGCCAACCCTCCTGCCCGCGGCACCAGCAAACAATCTCCATGCTCGCATGCGTTGTCCGGTTGATCACGTGAAGCAGGCGG
>CAZMXH010000057.1:2030-13633 GCA_964570165.1 uncultured Actinomycetes bacterium | reverse complement strand
TGGCCAACCCGTACGTCGCCGCCGAGAGGGGCTACGTGGACGCGGTGATCCCGCCGTCCCGTACCCGCGTTGCCGTCACCCAGGCGCTGCGCGCGCTGCGCACCAAGCGGGAGACGCTCCCCCCGAAGAAGCACGGCAACATCCCCCTGTGACGGCGGGTTCGATCACGTTCGGCAGGCGGCCCCCTACCGCGGCAGGCGGGCAGACCTGGTGAGGTGACGCCTGCCCTGGTGGGCGGCCCACCCGGGTCAGCTACCCGCTCCGGCCACGCTTCCGCGGTACCTCGCCGGGCTGACGCCGAGGTAACGCCGGAAGTGCCGGGTGAGGTGGGCCTGGTCGTAGAAGCCCACCGCGGCGGCAACCTCCGCGACCGGCCACCCCGCGAGCAGCAGCCGCCGCGCGGCGTCCACCCGGCGACCGGTGAGGTAGCGGTGCGGTGGCAGCCCGAAGCGGCGGGAGAACGCCCTGACCAGATGCGTCGGATGAGCCTCCAGTGTCTCGGCCGCCGCCCGCAGGGTCAGGCTGCTGCCCACGCTGGCATCGAGCAGGTCGCGCATGCGCTCGGCCAGCCCGGCCGGCACGCGCTCCGGCCCGCCGTCCCTCCGGCGCCGCAGGCTCCGGCCGAGAGCGTCCAGAACCAGCGCAAGCAGGCTCTCGGCTGCCAGGGACTCGCCCGGATGCGCGAGCGCCCGGTGCATCCGGTCGATCTGCCGCCGCAGCACCGGATCGTGCCGCCCCGGTTGGTCCACCGCCTTGCCGACCAGTTCCTCGGGCAGCACGGACCGGTCAAGGTACGCCACCCGCTTGCGGAACCCCCGCGGCGTTGCGGGCCCGCCGTCGTGCGGGACGTCCGGCGGCAGCAGAGTCACGGTCGGCCGGACGACGCCGTGCTCGTGCCCGTCGAGGTCGTAGCTGATCACGCCGTCGTCGACGATCAGCAGCGTCCACGCATCATGGGTGTGCATCGGGTAGGAGTGATCGACGAACGTCGCGTGGAACACCTCGACGATCCCGGCGACGGCGGGACGCCAGGCACGGACGGCGCTACCGCCGGCCGGACGCTGTCGTCCTCCGCCCATGCCAAGAACGTACAAGACCTCGGCTGGGTAACCGGCAATGCTGGTCCGTGTGAGCGAGACGATCCGCTTCCCGACCAAGATCGCGATGCTGCTGCGCGACGACCTGGAGGGCTGGCAGCTGCTCAACGTCACGGCGTTCCTCGCCAGCGGCCTGGCGGCGAACGACCCCGAACTGGTCGGCGAGGACTACGTGGACGCCGACGGCACCCGCTACCTGCCGATGTTCCGCCAGCCGGTGCTCGTCTTCGCCGGCGGCAAGGAGACGCTGACCACCGCCCACGCCCGGGCCGTCCGCCGCGGGCTCCGACCAGCGATCTTCACCGCTGACCTGTTCGGCACCGGCAACGACCGCGACAACCGGGCCGCGGTGCGGGCCGTCCCGACCGACAGCCTGGACCTCGTGGGGCTGGCGCTCCACGGCCCGAAGGCCCAGATCGACAAGGTGCTCGGCAACGCCAGGCTGCACCCGTGAGCGGACGCCAGGCCGCGGCGCGCCATGGCGAACTCGCCCCGCCCGCCTGGTCAAGCGACCACGGTGCGCAGCTGATCCGGCGATGACGGGCAACCTAGCGGACCGCTCCGACAGGCACGGCCGGTGCGTAGGCTGGGACTCGTGACTGAGGATGCCGACGAGCCGATCCGGGTGGTCAAGGGCGAACCCACCCCCGACGAGCTCGCCGCGCTGGTCGCGGTGATCTCCGCGAAGGCGGCAGAGGCGGGCGGGGCCGAGCCCGAACGCCCGTCAACGTGGGCGGCGTACTGGCGCTCGGTGCGCGGGCCGATCCGTCCCGGCCCCGGGGCCTGGCGGGCGAGCGGCCTCCCCCGCTGAGCGCCGCAGCCCGGCCGGCATGGCCCGCTGTCGGCACGCTCCCCTAGGGTCGCGGTCATGACCAACTCGGCCGCCACCGACACCGCGCCAGAGCGCACCGTAGACGAGATCGCCGACGCGTACGTCGACGCGATCGCCGCCCTGGACCCATTCCAAGCCACGTACGCCGGCATCGCCGGCCATGACGCCGAGACCAGCGACCTCTCGCCGGACGGGTTCGCCGAACGGGCGACGCTGGCGCGCCGCACGCTCGTCCAACTCGAAAAGGCCGGCTCTCGCGATGAGCGCGAGCGGGTCGCCGGCGAAGCCATGCGCGAGCGGCTCGGCCTGCAACTCGAGATGCATGAGGCCGGGCTAGACCGCGCGCTCAACAACCTGACCTCACCCGCGCACTGGGTGCGCGAGGTGTTCGACCTGATGCCCACCGACAGCCACGACCAGTGGGGCGACATCGCCGCGCGCCTGCGCGCGGTGCCGGACGCGCTCGCCGGCTACCGCCGGACGCTCGAGGCGGATATCGCTGCCGGGCTGCCGCCCGCCCGCCGACAGGTCGGCGAGGTCGTCACCCAGGCCAACCGCATCGCCGACGGCTTCTTCAGCACCCTGGTCCGGCAGGCGCCGGAACCGCTGCGGCGGGAACTCGACGGGCTCGCCGACGCCGCTTCCGCCGCCTACGCGGACTTCGCCCGGTACCTCGCCGACGACGTCGCGCCGCGCGTGCGCGACCACGATCCCGTCGGCCGCGACACGTACCGGGTGGCCAGCCGCTACTTCCTGGGGGCCGACGTCGACCTGGACGAGTCGTACGAGTGGGGGCTCGAAGAGCTCGCGCGGATCGAGGCGGAGATGGCGGGCATCGCCGAGCGGCTCGCTCCGGGCGGCGGCGTGGACGACGCGATCAAGGTGCTGAACGCCGACCCGTCCCGCGCCATTGCGGACGTGGCGGCGTTCCGTGACTGGATGCAAGACCTGTCCGACCGCACGATCGCGTCGCTGAACGGCACCCACTTCGACATCCCCGAACCGATCCAGCGGCTTGAGTGCAAGATCGCGCCGACCCAGGACGGCGTGATGTACTACACCAGCCCGAGCGAGGACTTCACCAGGCCCGGGCGGATGTGGTGGTCGGTCCCGGAGGGCCTGGACACCCTGACCACCTGGCGCGAGACCACGACCGTGTTCCACGAGGGCGTGCCCGGCCATCACCTACAGATCGGGCAGGCCGTCTACCGGCAGGACGTGCTCAACCGCTGGCAGCGGCTGCTGTGCTTCGTGTCCGGTCACGGCGAGGGCTGGGCGCTGTACGCCGAGCGGCTGATGGCCGAACTCGGCTACCTCGACGACCCCGGCGACCGGCTCGGCATGCTCGACGGCCAGGCGATGCGCGCTGTGAGAGTCATCGTCGACCTGGGGGTGCACCTGGAACTAGCCGTCCCGGACGTACTCGTCCGCCGCGACGGCCTCAGCCCCGGCCGTTGGACGGCGGAGTCCGCCTGGCAGTTCATGCGCCAGCACATCCGGCAGGACGAGCGGATTCTCCGGTTCGAGCTGAACCGGTACCTCGGCTGGCCCGGGCAGGCGCCGTCCTACAAGCTGGGTGAGCGGATCTGGCTGCAGGCCCGCGAGGACGCCCGGCGCCGCCACGGGGACGCCTTCGACCTCAAGCGGTTCCATAGCGCCGCTCTGGACCTCGGCCCGCTCGGCCTCGATCCGCTGCGGCACGCCCTCGAGCGGCTGCGGCTCTAGTCGGCCACGCTCGCCGCGGTTCGTCCCCTCTCGAAGCCGACCTGCGGCCAAGTCCGCGGATCCGCGCCGCCGAGCCGCCACACGAACACGCCGCCCAGCCCGTACTCGGTCGCCAGTTCCCGTTTTGCGGCAAGGCTGCGGGCGTTCTCGTACCACACCCGGTGCTCCTCGCCGTCGGGCCCGGTGTAGACGAACCACGGAACCTTGTGCCGCTCGTTCCACCGCGCGTCGCCGCCATGCTCTTTCGCCAGTGCCTTCGCGTCGGCCCACATCACGTCCTCGCCGCGGGTGCCATCCCAGTCGTAGCCGTGTGCGGCCAGGCCCAGTGAGACCCGCTCGGCCGGGACGTGCGCGGTCGCGAACTCGACGACGTCCTCGACCCAACCGAGCGGTGCTACCGGCCCCGGCGCCGACTCGTTCCACGCCTTGTCGTACGCCATCACGCGCACCTCGTCGGCCACCGCTCCGACCTCCCGGTACAGCGGCACAAGATGCGCGCCGCCGTCGGACGTGCCGGCGGGCACCGCGACCGTCAGGCGCCTGCCCTCCTCGTGCAGCGCAGCAGCGAGGTCGCTGAGAAAGCCGCCGAACGCCTCGTAGTCGCGTTCCGCGATCGCCTCGTAGTCGATGTCGATGCCTTCCCAGCCTTGCCCGATGACGAGATCCATGAGCGACTGGACGTGCGCATCCCGCGTGCCGGAATCGCCGACGAGGCGGCTCACCAGGTCGGCGTCCCAGACGCCGTCGCGGAAGTTGCTGATCGACGGGACGATGTCCAGCCCGAGTGACTGAGCCGTGCTGACAAGGGGTTCGGTGCCCGAGTCGGAGTTCCGTACGATCCCGCCGTCGTCCTTCGGCGTGTACCAGACCGGGCTCACCGACGACAGTTCCTTCGCGGCGTCCGGCATCGCCGCGAGCCCGCGCTCCATGTCCCACGGAACCAGGTAGGCGCTCGCCGACCAGCTTGGCACCGGTGTATAGGCCCGCGGCGTTGGCTCGTCAGTGGCCGCATACCCGACCACGCCGATCGGGAGGAGCACGGCCAGCGCCCCGGTCAGGTAGCGGCGCAGCGGCTGGACGGCCAACGGCGGCCGGGTACGCTCGGCCCGCTCGCCGGCGTCGGCTGCCGACGCTCCGGGACGCCGGTAGCCCGGAACGAGTTGGACGGGACGGCGCGCGGCGAGGTCCTCGACCCAGCCGAAGAGCAGCACGGCGACGCCGGTCAGCACGCAGGCGGTGATGAAGTACTCGACCATGGAGTACCGGCCGAGGAAGTTGTTCACCGGGAACGAGAGGTCGATGGCGATGTTGTGCCACAGGTAGATCGTCACGGCCCGCGCGGTGATGAGCTGGACCAGCCAGCCGATGATGGGGACGCCGTCGATCCAGTCCAGACGCGGCGCCCACCGCAGCAGCACCAGCACCACGCCGACCGACCAGAGTGCCTGTCCGGTGGGTATCTCGTTGAGGTCGTAGCCGAGCCCGGGATGCGCGTTGTTCAGCGCCCAGCCGAGACCGACAGCCATGGTCACCGCGGCCAGCCCGGCGGCCACCGGCATCTGGATCCGCCGCAGCGCGCCGGACCGGTGGGCGAAGCCGAGGACCCAGCACGCGCCGTACGTCCCGAAGTCGCGCAGGACGCTCCCGGACCCGCCGAGCGAATCGAGGTTCGGCACGCCGAGCCCGGCTCCCAGGATCAGCACGAGTGGTGCCACCGTCGTGGCAACCGGCCATCGGCGGAACGCCCGCAGCAGCAACGGGGACAGCAGCACGAACCAGAGGTAGGCGCGGATATACCACAGCGGCGCCGTGGCGTTGGCGGCCCACTCGGTGCCGGGCGGATCCAGCACCGGCACGATCCAGTACGCCAGGTCGCTCCAGGGCAGCCGGTCCGCGTCCCCTCGGGCGCTCCACGAGTGCAGCAGCATCGCCGGAACCACGATCGCGCCGAGAACCCACAGCGACGGCAGCAGCCGGCGCAGCCGCGACCAGATCACCATGGTGCCCGGCCGGCGCTCCAACGATCTCGCGGTGAGCGAGCCGGCGACCGCGAACATCACGCCCATCGCAGGGAAGAAGAAGCTCAACCAGGCGTAACCGAACATGTGGTAGACGACGACCCGCACCAGAGCGATGGCGCGGTAGACGTCCAGGTACCGCTCCCGCTGGCCCGCCTGCCCGCCGGCAGAGCGCGTTGTCGCGTTCTCGGCCGTCACGTCTCGGCTCCAGCGGTCTGCTCGGCTCCAGCGGTCTGCTCGCCAGCGGAGCGCGGCACGAGCACGCTGCGGATACCGGCGCGTTTCACCCGCTGCCACGGGAGCCGGACGCCGGCGAACGCGGTGAACAGCGACTGGATGACGACCGCGTACATCAACTGCCGGTAGACGATCTGCTGCAGCGGCAGTAGCCACAGCAGGCGCATCCGCTCCCCGTCGAGGCGGAACGCGTAGAGCCCACCGATCAGCTGCGCCGCCATCAGGGCACTCCAGAACAGCAGGGTGCGCAACGGGTCGAGGAAGAGCACCCCGTAGCACAGGAACACGTCCATCAGCGGCGCCACGAGCGGGAGCAGCACCTGGAACAGGCCCAGGTGCAGTAACCCCACGCGCCCGAAATGACCTGACCTGCCGGTCTCGGTCACCGCCGAGCGGTGCTTCCACATCGACTGGATCGTCCCGTAGCTCCAGCGGTAACGCTGCCGCCACAGCTGCCCCAGGCCGGCAGGTACCTCGGTCCACGCGACCGCGCTGGGCTCGTACACCACGCGCCATCCGGCGCGCGCCATCGCCATCGTCAGGTCGGTGTCTTCGGCCAGCGTGTCGTCACTGACTCCCCCGACGTCGACCAAGGCCCTGCGGCGGAACGCCCCGACCGCGCCAGGGACGGTCGGCATGCACTGCAGCACGTCGTAGGCGCGGCGGTCGATGTTGAAACCGATGACGCACTCGATGTGCTGCCACCGCCCCAGCAGGCCGGACCGGTTGGCCACTTTGGTGTTGCCAGCGACGGCGCCCACCCTGGGGTCGTGGAACGGCTGCACCAGTTGCCGGACGGTCGACGGCTCGAACACCGTGTCGCCGTCCATCATCACGATCAGTTCGTGCCGGGCGCGCGCGATGCCGGCGTTGAGCGCGGCCGGCTTGCCGCCGTTGAGCTGCCGGATCACGGTCACGGCCGGCAGCCCGAGCCGTTCGACCACGTCCGCGGTGCCGTCCGTCGAGCCGTCATCGACGACGATCACCTCGACCCGGTGATCGCTGCGGACAAGCGAGCGCACCGTCTCCGCGATGCCGGCGCGTTCGTTGTACGCGGGCACCACCACGGAGACCGGCTCGGTCACTGGTGCCCCGGGGACGGTAGCCCGCCGGGCATGCCGGCGCGCCACGACGACGAGCAGCAGCAGCCGCCCGATCACCAGGGCGCCGGCCAGCCCGAACAGCAGGACCAGCACGGTGACGGCGAAGATCGCGACGTTGACGGCGGTCATCGCGAGCGTGCCGCGCACCTGTTCCGCGGTGCTGACCGACGGATTCAACGTGGGTTCCCCCAGCACGTCGGCGACCGTACTGAACGTGTAGCCCTTGCCTTCCAACTCGGGAATGAGCCGATCGAGGGCGGCGACGGTCTGCGAACGGTCGCCGCCGGAGTCGTGCAGCAGCACGACCGCACCCTCGCCGTTGCGCGGCATCGCCGCACGGACGATCTCGTCCACGCCCGGGCGCGCCCAGTCCCTCGTGTCATGTGTCGTCAGCACGGCCAGGTACCCGCGGTCACCCGCGTCGCGCAGCGCGGACCACGAGTAGTCGTGCACGGCGCCGGCGCTGGACGAGTACGGGGGCCGCACGAGCGCCGTGGTCACACCTGCCGAGCCGGCGAGCATCAGTTCGGTCTCGGACAGCTCGTGCGCGCGGCGCCACTCCGGCATGTAGCCGAGGTCGGGGTGTGTGAACGTGTGCACACCAAGCTCGCTACCGGACTGATGGATCTCCTTGACCAGGCCGGGGTGCAGCGCCACGCGGCTGCCCACGACGAAGAAGGTCCCCGGCACCTCGTGCTTGCGCAGCACCTCGAGTACGCGCGGCGTCCACACGGGGTCGGGACCGTCGTCGAAGGTCAGCACGATCTTTCGGTCAGGGATCTCGAAGGATCGAGCAACGGGCTGCCGGGCATCGATCAGCGGACCGCCTGCCTGGATGCGCTCCGGTACGGTGAGCGTTCCCGTCGCGGGTGCCACCCGATGGTCCGCGCCGAACTCGGCACGCACGATGCCCGCCACGAGGAGCATGCAGACGAACCCGGCCAGCGACACGGCCAAGACGGCCCCGTGCATCCGCGGCACGGCCGCGCCCCCAGCAGGGCGCCGCCCGCGAAGGACGCTCCAGAGACGTGTCGCTGCCGGCTGCCGGCGCGTCACCGGCCGTCGGGGGCCACGAGGCCCTTCGGCACGGCTCGTTCTCCGGACTCGACGACCGCTGCCGGCATTCGCTCCGGCTGGCCCGGGCGAGTGTCCGGTTCGACGGGTTCGGTGAGCACGGTCACCCCGACCATGGCGACATACGCCAGACAGGCAGCCGCTACCGCAACCACCGCCCGGCGGGAGCGGCGCAGACGGCGAGCGCTCGTATCCACGAAGATCGGTGTTCCCGGTGTCGGCCGCTTGCGCCCGTCCGCTCGCCGTTCCGCTACAGCGGGTGATGTGGGCGGCCGAGGCGGCCTGGTCCGAACTGTTCGCATATCCCCCATTTATTCCCTTCGCACCGGAGCCAGGTGGACGGCCGATCGCGTCCTGCTGGCGAGACTGCAAACGCGGCCGCCCGAGGGCGGCCGCCAGAACAAGCATGCGCCGCGGGGCCGTGCGCTCGCAGTGCTTTTCGTCCTCTGCTTTGGTGACTTCTCCCCGCCCCGGAGTACGGGGCAGTGCGCCCAGCAGCCGGCAGGACGAATGACCTAGGCGTCACCCGCACGGGAGGGACATTGGCCCCGGGCAACCTGTGGCTCACCCGGTGCCGGCACGGCGTCAACCATGGCCCCGGTGCTTGCGGCGCATGGAGGCGTAGACGGCGGCCTCCGTCCGGCGCTCGAAGCGCAGCTTCTGCAATATCGACGACACGTGGTTGCGC
Source organism: uncultured Actinomycetes bacterium (assembly GCA_964570165.1). GTDB lineage: Bacteria > Actinomycetota > Actinomycetes > Jiangellales > Jiangellaceae > JBMCTR01. Next base: position 4,859 of record CAZMXH010000057.1, on the reverse strand, counting down.
ACCGTCTTCTCGGCCAGCATCATCCGCCCGGCGATCTCCCGGTTGGTCAGGCCGTCCGCCACCAGGTCTAGGATCCGCCGTTCCTGCTGGCTAAGCACTTCGTAGCGGGGGTCGGGGCGTCCGGTCTCTCCGCGGAGCCGTCTCATGACCGCCGTCGTCAGGCTGGGATCGAGCAACGACCCGCCCGCGGCGACGGTCCGCACGGCCGCGACAACGTCGGCGCCGATGACCCGCTTGAGCAGGTATCCGGACGCACCCGCCATGATCGCCCCGAACAGCGCGTCGTCGTCGGCGTAGGCCGTCAGCATCAGGCAGGCGGGCGGCGGCTCGACCGACACCCGGATCTGCCGGCACGTCTCGACGCCATCGCCGTCGGGCAGCCGGACGTCGAGGATCGCGACATCTGGCCGGACCGCCGGGATACGCCTCAGGGCTCGCGTCGCGGAGTCCGCCTCGCCGACGACCACGATGTCGTCCTCGGCCTCCAGCACGCTGCGTAGCCCGATCCGAAGCAACTCGTGATCGTCGACCAAGAACACCCTGATCGCCATCTGCTACTCCTCGCGCGCCGCCTCCCAGTACGGCTGCGGCAGCAGGATCCGCCACTCCAGCCGGGTTCCGCCGAGAGGCCCGGAGCGCACCGCGAGGGCGCCGGCCCACTGCTGTGCTCGTGCCTCGAGATTGGACAGCCCGCTGCGCCTGCCGAGGCGGCCGGGAAGCCCGGAGCCATTGTCGTCGACGGTGAGCGTCAACTCCTTCCCGTCCCGACTGACGGTGACGCCGACCCGCACCGATGTTGCGCCGGCGTGGCGAGCGACGTTGGACAGCGCCTCGCGAAGCGCGGCGTAAAGATCCGGCAGCACGCTTTCCGGGACCGCGGAGTCAATCGGGCCGTCGAAGCTGACCCACGGTTCGTAGCCGAGCACGTCGCTGAACTCTCGGACCCGGTGCCACAGTTCGCCGCGCACGGTGCCGTCCCCCGACCGCGGCCCCTCCAGCATGTAGATGCTCGCCCGGAGGTCGCGTACCACCTCGTCCAGCTCACCGGCGATCGTCGAGAGACTCCGCCTGGTCTCGTCGTCCCGGCTGTTCTGGACCAGCGTCCGCAGGTGCAGCCCGCTGATGTACAGCCGCTGTACGACTACGTCATGCAGGTCGCGCGCTATACGGTGACGCTCCTCGGCCACCGCCCCGTGCGACGCACCGGTGAAGTCGCGGCCAAACTCGACGGCCCGTCGCAACACGTCGCTGAGGTTCACGCCCTACCACTGTCCTGAAGAGGACGACTCCGACGAATTGACAATCCGGACTTCTGTTAGTTCATCTTATGGTCAAAAGCGGTTGCCTGGTGTTGAGACTGCGATCCGTTGGCTCCGCTGCTGAGTCGCGTGGCATACGCTCGGGAGTTCAGGCTAGGAACGGCGGCTTTGGAGAGTGCATGACCGCACGACGGAAGGCCTACGACGCTGCGCTCGAGGCGTCGATCGGCCACGCCAGGGCATGGCTGGACAGCGTCGGGGACCGCCCGATAGCGGGTTCAGCAAGCGTGAAGCAGGTCAGGGACACGCTGGGTGAAGCGCTGCCCGAGGGCCCAACCGACCCGGACGCGGTGATCAGAATGCTCGCCGAGGCCGTCGAGCCCGGCCTCGTGGCGAGCTTGTCCGGGCGCTACTTCGGCTTCGTCGTCGGCGGGGTACATCCCGCTGCGCTGGCCGCCGACTGGTCAGCGCGTGGGACCAGAACGCCGGGCTACAGGTGCTGAGCCCGGCGAACGTGGCGGTCGAGGACATCGCCTCCGGCTGGCTGCTCGACGTGCTAAGGCTCCCGGCAGGATCGGCTGTCGGCTTCACCACCGGTGCCACCATGTCGAACTTCACCGGCCTGGCCGCCGCGCGCGATGCGGTGCTCGCCCGCGCAGGCTGGGACACCGGTTCGCGAGGGCTCGCCGGTGCGCCGCCGGTGCGGGTGCTGGTGGGCGAGGAGCGGCACGACACCGTAGACCTCGCGCTGCGCTACCTCGGTCTGGGCGAGCCGGCCGTCGTGCCGGCCGACGGGCAGGGGCGGATCCGGCCGGACGCGCTCGCCGCTGCCCTGAGGGTCGATGGCGACCGCCCCACCATCGTCTGCCTGCAGGCCGGCAATGTGCACTCCGGGGCGTTCGACCCGTTCGAAGATGCCATCGCGGCCGCCCGGGAGGCCGGCGCGTGGGTCCACGTCGACGGCGCGTTCGGGCTGTGGGCGGCCGCCTCCCCGCGTACGCGCCCCCTGACCGCCGGCGTGGCCGACGCCGACTCCTGGGCGACCGACGCGCACAAGACGCTCAACGTGCCGTACGACAGCGGCATTGCGATCGTCCGCGATCCGGCGGCGATGCGCAGCGCGATGAGCTTCCATGGCGAGTACTTGATCGTGGACGACACGCGCCTCGAGCCGTACCAGCGCGTCCCCGAGGCGTCCCGGCGCGCCCGTGCCTTTCCGGTGTGGGCGGTGCTGAGGTCGCTGGGTCGCTCTGGCGTCGCCGACCTCGTCGACCGGCTGTGCGGACATGCGCGGGCACTGGCCGAGGGTGCGCAGCGGCTCGACCGCGTCGAGGTCGTCAACGACGTCGTGTTCACACAGGTGTGCCTCACGTTCGGCTCCGACGAGCGGACCCGTGCGGTGGCGCGCCGGCTGATCGACGACGGCTCGGTGTGGATGAGCGGCTCAAGGTGGCGTGGCCGGGACATCGTGCGGATCTCGGTGAGCAACTGGTCCACCGACGACGAGGACGTCGCCCGCAGCCTGGAAGCGCTGGAGGCCGCCGTCACGGAAGCCGGGTAGCGCTCCGCG
>CAZMXH010000057.1:0-2020 GCA_964570165.1 uncultured Actinomycetes bacterium | reverse complement strand
CCGCCCGGCGCGGCCTTGCAGTCCTGTGGGCGCAACCCGATCCACGCGATCAGGCCGCCGGCGGCGCAGATCGCGGCCGCGAACCGCAGCGCCGCCGAGACACCCTCGAGCAGCGGCCCCGGCTCCACCGCCGCCGTCCCGGCGATGCCTCCGACGGCCGGTAGCACGGCCACCGCGAGCAGACCTCCCACCCGGGCGACGGCATTGTTGGTGCCGGACGCGACGCCCTGCCGTTCCGGCGGCGCGTCGGCCAGAGCGGTCGCGGTGACCGGCGTGACGACGAGCACCAGGCCGGCGGCCATGACAAGTACGCCAGGCAGGACGCCGCCGACGTACGACGAGCCGGGATGCAAGCCGGACAGCAACGCCAGGCCTGCCCCCATCAGGATGCTGCCCGCGGTGAGCAGCGGCCGAGCCCCTACCTTGGGCAGCAGCCCGCCGACGCGCGCGGAGAACGCCAGCATGATCACGGTCAGGGGTGTCATCGCGGCACCGGCCGCCAGGGCGGAGTAGCCGAGCCCGCGCTGTATCCCGAGCACGACGAGGAAGTTCGCGCCTGTCAGAGCCGCGTACACGACCACCGTGACCAGGTTCGCGACCGAGAATGTTCGGATCTTGAACAGGCCGGGGGGAAGCATCGGGTAGGGCCGCCGCCGCTCATAGGCAACGAACCCGGCAAGCACCGCGGCACCGACGCTGACCGACGCCGCCACGGCCCAGGCGGGCAGGTGAGCGACCTCGATCAGTGGGGCGACGATCAATCCCAGCCCCAACACGCTCATACCCGACCCTGGGAGGTCGACCCGGGCCAGCAACTCTCGCAGGTTCGCCACCCGGAGGCGATCTTCCACGGGAATCCCCCGCGCGGCGATCGCGGCCCCCGCGAGAAGCGGGATGTTGAGCAGGAAGATCCAGCGCCAAGAACCGACGTCGACCAACCAGCCGCCGACGAACGGGCCGGCGGCCGTGGTCACACCGGAGAGCCCGGCCCATGCGCCGATCGCACGGCCGCGGTCCTGCGGCGTAAAGCTGGCGCTGAGGATCGCCAGGCTGGTCGGCGTGAGCAGGGCCGCGAACACACCCTGCAGGGCTCGCGCGGCGATCAGCGTACCCGGGTCGACGGCAACAGCACACAGCACGGATGCCACTGCGAAACCCGAGATCCCGGCCAAGAAGACCCGCCTGCGGCCGAGCACGTCCCCCAGGGCGCCGCCGACCAGGACCAGAGCGGCCAGCGCCAGCAGGTACGCGTCCAGCACCCACTGCAGGCCCGCGAGCCCCGTGCCCAGGTCGCTGCCGATCCGCGGCAGCGCGACGGTCACGACGGTGGCGTCCAGGAAGGCGACGCCGGACGCGAGCACCGTGGCCAACAGCACGATCCGGCCACGGCGGCTGGCGAACTCGACTGTCGGCACAAGATCTCCTCGCAGGCGGGCGGCGTGCGCTATCGTCCAACGCCGGACCGCCCCGGGCGATTCCTCGCGGGCTCCGTCGCGTGTCTGCGGCGACTTGTCGCACGGCCGCCGCCCGAACGTCGCCTCGATCGACGGTGCCATACGCCGAGCAGGTGACGCAGATGCCAACTGTTGGCCGCAGCGTCAACCCCGCTTCAGAGGTGCCGCGACCTTCCCCGTCACACGGCGGTCGACCGTGCGACAGCGGGCGCTGTCCCGAAGACCACCCCGCTGGACGCGAACGCGGGTCACACCGGCGGGACGCCGTGGCGGCGCTCGGAGAACCCGCGGTCCTTGGTGGCCGCCGCCGCCAGCCGGGCCACGACCTCGTCCCGCAGTGACTCCGGCTCCACGATCGCGTCGATGACCAGGTCGGAGGCCAGCCGCAGGATGTCGATGTCGGCCTCGTACTCCTCGCGCAGGCTCGCCACGTACGCGGCTCGCTCCGCTTCGTCCTCGATCGCGGCGATCCGGTTGTAGTACACGGCGTTGACCGCCGCCTCCGGGCCCATCACCGCGATCTTCGCCGTCGGTAGTGCGAGGCAGGCGTCCGGCCCGAAGCCGGG
>CAZMXH010000056.1:8664-13792 GCA_964570165.1 uncultured Actinomycetes bacterium | reverse complement strand
TCCGGCCTGCTGCCGCAGGCGTACCGGCCGCAATGGAGCCCGGCCGAATAGACCGGGAAGACCTACCACGTCGGCACCAAGGGCTGGCGGGACATCGGTTAGCCGCAATGGAGCCCGGCCGAATAGACCGGGAAGACAGCTCTGCCAATATGGCCCGTCTGACGTGCGTGAACGACCGCCGACGCGAGCGGCTTGCGGAACCAGCGCAGGACTCTACCACTATGGAGTTTTCAAGCTGCACCAATCCCCGTCGTCACCTGCGCGCGAGCGCTGCCGAGGGGGGCTGTCCTCAACCCAGCGCTCGCACGGCAAGTGTCACACGATCGTGGGACCTGTCGAGGGAAGAGTACGACGACGGCCGAGGGTTTCAACAGGGGTCGCAGAATCGGCTGGACCGAGGTCAATGGAGATTACCGAGTCCTCACCCAGGTGGACCACATCCAGAATGTCCCGGTTCCACCGTGATCGCTCAAGGCCGGACAAGTCACAAAGAAACACCGAATACTGCAAGCGTTGGCCGTAGGCCTCCATCACCTTGATCACGCGCCGTAGCCGCTTCGGATCCGAGATGTCGTATGCGATCAAATAGCGACGCCTGCTCATGGCTCATCGTGTTGCCATCGGAACGTACTCGGCGAGCTCACCAGTCATGCCGCAGCCAGAATCCGCGCTTGCACGTCGATCACTCGACGATAACTGATCTTGTACTTGAAGACGGGATGAGTGACGACCTGGTCGAGACGCCGTTCGTAGGCCCGAAGTACTGCTCGCCGCCCATCTTGTGTGAGAGTGACCCCTTGCGGCCTAATGATGAAGTCGTGCGTGTCGATCTCACCGTTGTTCAGCATTCCGACGACCACAGAATCTGCGATGAGAGGCCTGAACTCCTCGGCTAGGTCAAGCGCCAGGGCGGGACGTCCGAACCGCGGCCGGTGCATCACTCCGATAAAGGGGTCCAGACCGACACCGAGGCACACGGCAACGATGTCCTTCAGCAGGAGTGCGTAGGCATAGCTAAGCAGGCAGTTCACCGGGTCTCTAGGCGGACGGCGGGTACGGCCGTCACGATCGAAACTCGTGGCGAGGTAGTGCCGGGTATGCCCCAGCATGTTGGTGAACTCGGAGAAGTAGATTCTCGCGGCCGTACCCTCGATCCCGAGCAGTTCCGGCAAGGACTCCACCTTCTCCGCTCGCGTACGCAATCGCCCGAGGGCGTCGACCGCACCATCGACATCGACCCGCGCATTGCGACGGAGCAGTGTCCGGCAGTTCCGGATCTTGCCGGCAATCAGGTTCCGAGCGATCCCGAGCCCGCCCTGGCCGTGCACGAGTACCTGCCGCCGGCGCAGCTCGACGTACCGGGACGGCTCACCCTGCGCCCAGCCCCGCAGCCATCCGCCGTAGCTGAACCACATGACAGGCACGCCCAGCGACCACAGGCGAGCGAGCACCTCGGACGACGCCTGGACGCGCCCGAACAGGCACAGTTGCGCGACGTCGATGAGCCGCACGTCGGCAAGCTGCTCCTTGTCCTTCGTGACAACCACCCGGCCGCCCTTCACCCCAACGAACGCGCCTTGCTCCGTCACATACAGGGGGCGGTGATCAGGGTCGCGCGGAACGATTCGGCGGGGTGGTGCCTCGGCACGTTCAAGCAGTGCGTTGGTCTCATCCGGCAGGCATAGCCCGACGAGCGAACATCGAGGACACTTCGGGCTGCTCACGAGGGGCAGCGGTGGCTTGAGCTGCGCTGCCACCTCTCGCGCCGACCGGACCACGTCGTCGACCTCATCGAACACCGAGTCGTCGATCGGCACCGTCACACGCTGGTTGGTCTCCGCGTAGTACAGGATCGCCCGGTCCACCCGATAGCCGGCTGCGGTGAGCAGTACGGCGTGGACCAGCACCTGGATGCGGTCAGCTGGCCACGGCTCGCCTGACGGGCTCGGCCTCCCCTTCTTGACATCGACGGGCACGACCGTCCCGTCGCTTTCCTCGATCCGGTCGATGACCGCGACGAGTCCCAGGTCGTGGCTCTCCAACTGCAGTGAACGGACCTGACGGAGCAGTTCGACGGCCTCCGCCGGAGGCATCCGACCACCGGGCTCATCCACCGCCCGGTGGGTAAACCGGCCTGCCTCGGTGTCGTCACTGTCTGCCCAGCGATGGTCGACCCACTCGAAGTAGAACAGCCGCGGGCAATAGACGAACTCGTTGAGCATCCGTGCCGGAAGCAGTTCCGGCACAGCATCCGCACCGCCCCCGATGTGCATCGCCCAGCTACGTCCTCAACTGCTGGGCCACAGGTGCCGAGCGGGACCGAGCGGCCCGTCGCCCTGGGAGAGGGTCCGTCGGCTCGAGCCGAAGACGCCGGTCACCCCGAGCGCAGCTAGGCGCGCCACATTGCTGTCCTGTACCTCGCCGCTCTCAAGCTCCAGCTCAGGACGGGCCAGCAATGTCCGCACAGCGGCAGCGTCGAGGAACGGCCGCCAGACTGGCCACACCAGCGAGCGGGAAGTGAAGCCCTGGAACATTCGAGCCCGCTGCCAACCAACAGCGGACGTCTTGCGCCCATCGTCGGTCATCGGGAACAGCCGCATCGCCATCGCCGCCAGCCACGTCGGGGACGGCGCCCCTTGGCTATCCGGCTTGCCGGTTGTCGTCACGCCAGCGTCGCGCTCGGCCCTGTCGTCGAAGTTGGCGCCGTAGTAGGAGATGCGCCGCCAGCGCCGCACCGCGTCCCCCGGGCCGTCGACTTGCTCGACCGCCTCGATGGTCTTCTCGAAGATCGAACCGCGCAGGGTCATACGACCGGTGGGCGCGTAGAAGGGGGTGAGCGCGACGTCGCCGCGCTTCGCGTCCTTCACGGTCGCCTGACCGGTCAGCGCGATCAGCCAGCGGGCGAACCATGGTTGGCCGTCATGCCACATCTCGTCGGCCCGCTGATACAACTCGGCCATCTTGCCGGGCGACATTCGCATCGGGTCGGTCGTGCCGGTTTGTTGTGGCGGGAAGTCCGTCCCGAACCCGGGCGCGAGTTCCCCTCGCTCCCTGAGCGACCGGAAGGTCTTCTCGAGGGCCTCGCCGAGCGAGTCCAGGCTGTCGAAGTCGCCATCGATGACGGCATTCGGCGCGTGCCGGCCTTCCCAGGCCAGCCGGAGGGACGGTAGCTCCCCCTGCTCGGCGAGTGCGACCAGCCCCAGCGCCGCCAGGAAGCCGAGTGGGTCGTCGCCGCGCAAGGCCGGGACGGAAACGGTCATCGCCGCACCTCCGAACACCGCATGTCGGCAAGCCTGACCAGCGCCTCGAGCAGCGCCAGGCCCCACCAGCCGTACCGTTCGTTAAGAGCCTCGAACCGCGTTGGATGGTCCCAGTCGACCTGGTCGGCCGTCTCGACGACCACGCGGTGACCGTCGACGGACACGTCCACCTTCTGCGGATCTGGATCTGCGACCGGCCGGAGCAGCGGGCGCGCGTACCCGTGGTGGCTCACCACTAGGTGATGCACGAGTTCGGCGTCCACACCGTCGAAGAGCTCAGGCCGCTGCTCAGCAAGCTCACGCACAACCTGCCCCGAGACCGCCTCATGACGGAAGCCCGGCGGCAGCCCGGACAACTGCCAGGCGCGTCTCCCGACCACATCGCGGGGATCGCGGCCTGACTTCGCGAGCGGCTCCGCCGCAGCCTCCGCGGCGAACGCGTCCCCATCGTGGAGCACCACCTGGAAGCGGGGATCGGCCTTGCCGAGGTCGTGCCACCTTCCAGCTAGCTCTACCGCCCTACACAGCGGCTCAGGCAGACCCAGATGGTCCGCAAAGCTCCGCGCCAGCCAGCCGACCTCCGCACCGTGCTCGGCGATGGTCTGCCGTGGTGCGGCGGAGGTCAGAAGCAGGTCTTCATCTGCGACCGCGTCCAACGACGCCCGAGTGTCCTCTGCCCGGCGGCCCGGCACCCACACGCCGGGCAGTGCCAGCGGGCTACCTTCCGCGTTGGTCAGCGTGACCGCCCGGACCTGCTTCAACGTCACTACCGACAGGATCTGCTGCAGCGCGGGAGCCTCAGCCGCTGCCGCCAGCGAACGGAGCCCGTCTACCGTCGTCTCTGCGGCCTCTCGCAACACCTCAGTCGGCGGGATGCCCGGCTCCGTGGAGCGGCGCCAGTCGCTTTCCATGTCGCGCCACGGCTGGAAAGCCCGTGCGACATCACCGTGGTACTCCGGCGGCACGAAGCTACCGACAACATCCTCGACAAGGCGGAACCGGGCCGGCTTGCGAGTCGGCGCCAAGTCGGCAACGTCAGGTACCCACGGCTCGTCCTCGTTCCGGCGTCGGCCGGTCCACCCCCAGACGTCATGTCCGCCGAGATCTGACCGCAGCACGATACGGTCTCCCGCCTCGACGTCGCCCGGACCCATTACGGCTTCCGGCACCTCGCCCGGACCCCGATAGACCACGCCGAGCACGTCGTCCGCTCGGTCTCCCTCCGAGGTGACCTCGTCCAGATCGACCACGCTCCAGTCGAGGTCGGACGTCGGGAGCTGTGACGGCTCTCTACTGAGGAAGGCCCGGAGTTCCCAGATCGGGACGTCCACAAACTCCCATGCCACAGGCCGCACGAGGTCGAGCCACTGCTTCCACCGCTCTTCCGACCTCTGGTCGCTGGGTGGAACGGCTCGCCATGCCACGCTGACCAGGGGCATCTCATGCTGTATCCCGTGCAGGTACGGCTCGACGGACTGGTCGGGGTACGGCGCCGGGCTGGTGCTCGCCCAGCGTTCCAGGTGCGCCCCGACGAGTTGTGGGACGAATGGCAACTCCACCCGAACCCTGTCGCCCGCTCGATCTGGGAGCCGACGCGCCTCCGCGATGTCGAAGTGCACCGGCTCGCCGGACCAGGAGATCTCACGGCTGACGGCCTTCGTAGTGGCCTCGACGGGGGGACCGGCTTGACTCCGGAGGAACGTCCAGGTCTCCGACGTCGCGCGGCCGTAGACCCGGTCGTCCTCCCCGTGCGCGAACCCCGCGTGGACGATTGCGCTGCGGCGTTCGCCGCGCGCGCCTACCCGATTCACCCGTCCAAAACGTTGAATGAGCGACGACAGCGGTGCGCACTCCGTGACCAGGGCATC
>CAZMXH010000056.1:0-8654 GCA_964570165.1 uncultured Actinomycetes bacterium | reverse complement strand
GATGTTCGCCCCGACCTCGATGGTCTGGGTCGCGACGACGAACAGCCGGTCCTCACCGTCGGCTAGCGGCTCGCGCCCTACCTTGATCCGGTCGAGCCACTCTTTGCTCACCTGATCGCGCTCGTACGGCCGGGTACGGCCGATCAGCAGGCACGCCCGCTCCCCTGCTGCAGCGAGCCGCTCGTGCGCCGCCCGCGCCGCCGCGATCGTGTTGGCGATCACGCCGACGATTTCCGCGTCCCGGTCTACCTGCCTGGCGATGTCCGCGAGCGCTGCGCCCAACTTCTCCGTAGATGCTCGTCGGCGCTTTGCGCTCGACGTCTCGAGGTCGGTGAGATCGAGGAGCATCGCCGGCTTGCGCGCCGCCAGACGCTGCAGGGCGGCGTCGGACGCGGCGGGGAACCGAGTGCCGGCCGCCTCGGCTCCCAGGTCGGCCCGCAGCACGTCCTCGCCGCCGCTAGCTGTGGCGGACATCTGAGTAACCTGCAGCGGGCGCGCATTCCCCATCCGGGGAGCCAGCCGCTGGTATCGGGCCACCGCCCCCGTCATTCGCGCCAGCGCCTCGGCGATATGGGCCTCGTCCACGACCAGCCAGGTATCCAGCCCTACAAGAGCCGCGTCGATCGGGCGCATCCGGTCCGAGACGCCGTACCCGCGCAGCAGCAACCGGGAGCCGAACTGGTCGACGGTGCCGACGACGACGGCCGCCTGGTCGGGACGCGCGAGCCATCGGCTGTCCCAGGTGACGCCGCCGCGCATGCGCACGGCTTCGAGCGGTTTGAGCTCGGGATCGCCGTGCAGTGCGCGTAGGCGGCTTGCGACGTCGGCCACCACTCCGCTCTCAGTGTGCTCCAGAGCAGAGGAAAGCTCGCTCGCGTCGCCGTACGTGGCATCGACGACGACTCGCCGGTCGACGACGAAGCACAGCCGGCGAGGCAACTCGCCGCCTGCTGCCAGCGTGTACGCCCAGCAGTGCAGCACGGACGTCTTGCCGAACCCAGTCGGGACGTCGATCACGTCCGGTGTACTGCCTTGCAGCAACCGCTCGACGAGTGACATCTGCCAGGCGAACGGCTGGTGACTCGTGACCTCCTCGAAGAACTCGGAGAACCGCTCCGGCGCGAGGTCAGCCGTCATCGCGCACCTCCCGAGGCACGCATAGCCCGAGCCCGTAGTGCCGCATCGACCCCACGACGACCGGGCCGCGGACCGGCTCGGCGAACTCGATCTCCGCATGGCGGTACGGCTTGACCGCGCGGTCCTCCCGACGCCGAAGCGTGTCCGGGGCCCGCAGCATCAGCGCTCCGGGGATCTGGCCGTGCTTGCTGACGCGCACGTCCACAGGATCGGGGAGCCTGGAGTTGCGTACCGCCCGCCGAACCTCCTCCTCCACGCTGCTCGAGCGCTTCAGGAAGCGGTCGAGGACGAGAGGAAGGGCCGTTGCCCACCGCTTGGCAGGTCCTTGCCAGCGGTCCGGCCGCAGCGCCCATGCCGAACCTGTCGCGTCCAATGGTCCGAGCCGCTCGAAGATCAGCTCGCCCAGCGGTCCCGCGACGACAGGCAGTTCCGCCGCTACGGCTGGAAGCGCGTTGGCGAGCACCCACAACTCGTCGGGCGGCAGATCAGGAATGCACAGCGCCATGCCGACGAGGTGGCCGCTGGCATGCTTATGGCCAACGTGCGGGAGACCGACTATGGCGCACTGCACGGCGGTGCCGTCATGGTGGCCGTGCAGGCTGGGTATGTGCTCCTCTGCCCGCGACATGAGTGCGCGGCGCATCGCGTGGCTCAGCCGTGCCGTGTGCCGTCCGTCGATCCGCCGTCGCTCCCACCGGCCATCACCGACCACGTGGCCGGCGTACTTGAACACGATCATCCGGCGGTACGGCCCCGAGACGGCCCCCCTTTCCTCGTCCTCCGGTTCCAGACGCCCGTAGTCGACGCCGACACCGATCTGCCATACCGCGCCGGCGCCTCGCCGCACGTGCTTCTCCGCGTAGGCGTCGCGGAGGGCAGTGAGCGAACCAGGGTAGGGCGAGCGGACGGGCTGCGACAGCCGCAGCGGCGACCCGCCACCCTCGTCGGGATACAGCCAGTCGCCCTCCCCAGGCGGGTCGTCTCGCAGCTCGAGGATTGCCGGGCTGGTGGACCGGCCGAGGTACGGCACCCGGCGACACAGCTTTGCCAGGCGTTCATGGCCTCTTTCTGGCAGGTCCAGCGACGGCCACCGGTACCAGATTTCCCGTGACTCCGGCACGGCACGGGCCCATCCCCGCTCGCTGTTCGTCCGGCCCGCCAGCACGGTGTGCGTTCCCTCGTCCAGCAGCGTGTTGGTGGGGACGAACGCTCGCCGGTGCTGCGACCGATGCTGGGAGGCGAGGATCGCCGGGGGCGGGGCGGCCTCGAGCAGCTGCAGGACCTCGTCGTCCTCCGTGTCGGGCTCGGCGACAGAGACGAGGGCGCTGAACACGCGCATCCAGGACGGCGGCCACTCCGGCCGTCGCGGATCATCCGGCCGGCCGCCCTCAAACACGTCACGGAGGAGCGTGCAACGGATGGCGATCATCGTTCAGCTCTGCGCGTCGAGGTCGGGCACGTAGAAGGTCTGCTCGATGACCTTGCGGAGCCGGTCGCTGGCGGTCAGCCGGAGGGGCTCGTCCGTCCACACGACGCCCGCGTCGGCAAGCCTCGCCTTGGCCGCGTCCAGCAACTCACGAGCCTGCTGGACGTCGAGTTCGAAGGGCTCGGTTTCGTTGCCGACCATGACCCACTCGAGCTGGTCCTTGACGAGCACGAGGTCCGACCCGGAGCGCAGGTTGAGTCCGGCGCGGGCGAACGCCAACCGGTCCCCGAGCAGCGCCAGCGCCGCCAGGGCGGTGCGGCCCGCGACCGTCGCGTCACCGCCGTCGACAGGGAACTGCACGCCGGCCAGCCCGGTCAGCGACAGCACTGCGGAGCGCGAGATCGACGTCACGGAGACGCCGCCGGCTGCTTCGTCGGGCGTGCTCGGGATCATGCCGTGGCCGAGCTCGTTGAGCGGGACGTTCTTCTTCTTGCCTTGCTCGGTCGCGGTCTCCGGCCGCCACTCGCCCAGAGGCACACCGGTGTCTCCGGGAAGGTTGAGCGGGTCGCCCTTCGTTGCGGCGCGCTTGCCCAGCTTGACGTCCCACCCGAGCATCTCGGACGTGTAGACCCGCGGCAGCCGCAAGGCGACGCGCTTGCCGCGGTGCGAGTCCCAGACGCCGTAGACGACGTCGTACGGCGCGTAGCGCAGCGCGGCCGTCGCGTTGTCCGCCGTGACCCGGTTGAGCGCGTCGCCGACCTCGGTCTTGTCGAACGGCCTGCCGCCGAACTCGCTGTCGATGAAGTACGCATCGCGGCTGCGGTGCGGCGCCTCGAGCGACGACAGCTCGATCGTCTGGTCCGGCAGCTCGGCCACCATCACAATCCGCGGGAGCCCAAGTTCGGCGGCGGCCGCTGACAGCGCCGCCTCCACGCGGTTGGCCTGCGACTGGATCGAGTCGAGGATGACGACGTCCCGCTCCTGCCCGTCGGGACCCCACCGCTTCTCTACGTGATAGCGCGTGCCATCGCTCGGTAGGTACGTCGGAGGGTAGACCTTGGCAGCGGTGCCCGCCTGTGGCGCGTACTCGGCCGAGATTCGGATGGCCGCGTCGCTGCTCTCGAGTGCCACGGCCCTCTCGAGCCTCCTGAGGAGCTCATTCGTGTTCACCAGTTCTCACCTTTCAGCTGTGTGGGCCATTCGCCGCGCGCGGACCTTCATGGGAGACCGCGTGAGCGTTGTGGTGCGCCATTCGACAATCGCGCCGGGATAGAAGCACAGAGGTCGGACACATCTTCGTCTCCGACGGCGCCGATGTCCATAGGCGCTTTGTGTCTAGGCGCCAGCGCGAGCCGGTCTCAGCGCGCGCAACACCGGGGGCAGGGCTCATAGCCCTCCGCGAGCGCTTCCGGCAGTGTCGCGAATGCCACAGCGATACCGCGCTCGACCAAGGGATAGAGGCGGCAGCGCGCTCCGGCAATGCGGCTGTCGTGAACGAGCTTTGCTTAGCGGCAAAGGCTGGCGTACGACGGCCGAGATCCGAGCAGGTTACACAGTGGACACAAGTTGGCACCTGCGTAAACACCGCGCTGAGGGTGTGACGCCCGCTCCGCTGGCGAAGCGGCCAGCCGGCACGTGCTGAGCGCCGGCGACGGTCGGGCCTAGCAGGTCATCGCGCGGTAGGCCGGCGCCACCGGTCGATCAGGTCGAGCCGCTGCAACGCCGCTGCTGTCACCAACGCATACGCAGCGTGCGGCACCAGGTCGGCTAGCCAGTCGGCAGGTGCCCACTGGCGCGGATCGGTCACGCCGAGCCCGGTCATCGGCGCGTTGCCGGCCAGCATGGCGAGGACCCACGCCACAACGAAGGTCCCTCCCCTCGACCGCGGCCGGCCGAGGGCCCGCATCGCGCCGAGCACCGCACCGGTGCCGATGCCGGCACCGAGGCCCATCAACGCTCCCAAGCCGCTGGTACGGGCTTGCCGTGCGGAATCGTCCTCGCCCGGCACCGAGGTGCCGGCAATGTCGGCGATCCGCTGCACGGTCGCCTCGGGCGTGGAACTCCCCGGCCTGCCCCGCAGAGCCATGTCCAGGTAGGTCGTGGCGTTGAGCGCGGTCGTGCCCGCCGCACCGGCAAGCATCCCTCGCATCACGCCTCGGATCAGATTCGCCATGGACGGTACGTGCCCGCTCATGTCGGTGCCACGCCTGCCGGAGCCACAACGAACGCGCGAGCCAGCCCAGCATCGTGGAACCGGGTGATGCCCGCGATCCGCCGGTCGCGGACGGTCAAGACCATGACTCCTCCGAACTCGGCCAGGGACCACACGAAGGCCGGCTGGGCGTTGGCGCCGGTCGGCACCAGCCGGAACCGGCGACCCGCGCGCCACGTTGCGCTGCTACGCAGGAACTCTCTAACGGCGGCGATGCCGTGGTACTCGTGCGGCGCGGGCGGCATCGCGAGCCAAGAGTCGTCCGTGAGCAGTTCGATGACGCCGTCGATGTCGTCGTCGGTAAACGCCCTGGCGAAGCGCCGCGCGAGCGCCCTTTCCTGCGTCGAGTCGGCGGGCCGGTGTGCGCCGCGCACCGCCCGATGCCGGTCGACGGACGCCCGGGCGCGCTGCAGCGCTCCCTTGACGGCGGTCGCCGTGGTGTCGAGCATCGGGGCCACCTCGGCAACGGAGAACCCCAGGACGTCGCACAGCAACAGCGCCGCGACCTGCTTCGGTGGTAGCAGTTGCAGGGCGGTGACGAATGCCAGCTCCACCGTCTCGCGGGCGAGGTACCCGGCCGCCGGATCGGGTGCCTGCTCGACGGCCCGCGCGAGCATCGTGTCCGGATACGGCTGCAGCCAGGTCACGTCCGCCCGCCGGGACGGTGGCGGCGGCTCGAACGGCGGGACCGGCTCGGCCGGCACGCGACGCCTGGAGTCGCGGAGCGCGTTCAGGCAGCGGTTGGTGGCGATCCGGTAGAGCCAGGCACGTACGGACGACCGTCCGGCGAAGCCGTCCAGCCCCCGCCATGCGGCAAGCAGCGTCTCCTGCAGCAGGTCCTCGGCGTCCGCGAGCGAGCCCATCATCCGGTAGCAGTGCAGGTGCAGCTCGCGGCGGTACGGCTCCACCAGGTCACGAAAGGCCTGCTCGCTCCCGCCCCGCGCACGCTGCAGCGCGGATTGCGTCACCCGTGCATCTTGACATCCGAGACCGAACGGGTGACTCGCTCATGGCGCGTTCCGTTCGCGTCCGCGGCGGTGTCTCAACCAGTGACCGATACCGCTACCAGACATGAAAGGACGCGACCATGACCGAGCAGGGTGCCGCGGCACTCGACACCGCCCTCGCCTACCACCGGGCCTGGACGAACGGGGACTTCGACACGGCGATGACCTACATCGCCGACGACATCGTCTGCCTGGCGCCGTCCGGACGGCACGACGGCGCGGAGGCGTTCCGCGCGTTCATGGAACCGTTCACCCGCATTCTCACCCGGTATGAGCTACTGGCCGCCTACGGCGACAACGCCACGGCCGTCCTGGTCTACGACACCGACACCGTGCCGGTGAACGGGGCCCCCGGAGCGGAGTGCGTGCAGGTCGTGGACGGCCGGATCGCTCACATGCGGATCATCTTCGACCGGGCGCCGTTCGACGCCGCCCGCCGCCGGGCCGCGGAGACGGCGAGCGCCGATGACGCATGACCGCGCCGACCGGCGCAGACGCCGGCGCGAATCCCAGCTACTCTTCGACGAGCTTGCCGCCGCCTATCCCTCCCGCCCAGGCGTCACCCGACGCCTCATGTTCGGCAGCGAAGGGCTCCGGTACGAAGGCTCCTTCTTCGCATTCGTTGGCGGGGACGGGGAGCTGATCGTCAAGCTGCCCAAGGAGCAGGCCGACCGGCTGGTCGGCTCGGGCGAGGCGACCCGGATGCGGGCAGGGCGCCGCGAGATGCGCCAGTGGATCGGAGTGCCGGCCCCGAACGACGCCGCGCACGCGGGCCGCTGGCGAACGCTCACCGATGACGCCTACCGCTACGCCTTGTCGCTCAGGTCGCCGTAGAGCTGGTCCAGGTCGATCAGTGCGACGCCGCCCTGCGACGCCTCCGCGCGCAGGTCATCGTCGAAGCCTGCCGCGCTGTAGCAGGCGAGCACGGCGTCCTCGACGGCAAACCCGCGCGCGCCGAGCAGGTCGCGGGCGCGGCGGAGCCGGTCCAGGTGCTTGAGACCCATGACCTTGCCCCATTTCGCCTCACCCAGGGAGACGACTCTGCGGGGCGTTCCAGCGTCCGGGGCCCCCAGGACCGCCACGTCGATCTGGAGCTGCCTCTTCGCGGCCGGGTCGTTGACGGCTCCGGCACCGACCTCGCTGGGAGGTTCGCCGAAGACAGTTGCACCCTCGGTCATCGCGTACGAACGGCAGAGCTGCTCGAAATGCGGGCCGACGACCTGCGACAGGAACCGCTGGCTCGACTCCTCCCAGACACGAGGCCCGTGTCCAAGCTCCAGCCGTGTCCATGCCGGTCGCATGATCGACTGATAGAAGGTGATCAACGGCTCCGTGATCCGGTAGTGCGACCGTCCGGCGCGCAGTACATCTGGCTCCCGTGCCACCAGCCCGCAGTCCTCCAGCACCGAGATCGGGTGCGCGATCTGCGCGCTCTGGCGGCCGACGTAGTTTGCAATCCCACCCCACGTCGAGTTGCCGTTCGCGATGGCCGCAAGCACCGAGTGGTAGAGGGCGGCGTCACGGACGTCCGGTTCCTCCGCCAACAGGTAGCGTGCCTCGCGAAACAGCGGCATCTCCGGGTTGAGCACCGTGCGCACCACCCAGTCGTCGAAATCGCCGATCCCGGAAGGCGCATCGTTGCGGACGAACTGCCGGCGGTACGCGGGAGTCCCGCCGACGATGGCATTCACAAGGACGGCCAACCGGGGGTCCGTGATGCCCCAGAACCGTGCCGCCTCCCGGTAGGTGAGGGGCCGCACCACGAGCTCGAGCGATGCCCGGCCGCGAAGAGGTGCGCTCCCAGCAAGCAGGCCGCCCATCACCGACATCGCCGAACCGCAGAGCAATAGGCGGAGCCGGCTCGGCCGACGACCGCCTGCCGAGGCGTCTAGCTCACGCTGTAACAGCGAAGGCAGCTCCGGGCTGCTCTTGACGAGATAGGGAAACTCGTCCAGCACAGCAGTCAGAGGCTCGTCGACCGCCGCATCGAACAGGTACCCGACTGCAGACGACCAGTCGCTCATCGTCAACGGAGCGCCGGCACGGCGAAACTCGCCGAGTGCCTCACCGAATGACCGCAGCGCCTCAGCCTGGGTGGCCTCCGTTGCCCCGAAGTAGAACCCGCCCACAGCGTCGGTCAGCGAACTCAGGAGATACGTCTTGCCCTGCCGTCGTCGACCGCTCACAACGCCGAGCATCGCCTCCGTACCGCGTTGCCGACTGAAGGCCGCTAGGCTCGCCCACTCGCGGTCGCGGTCGAAGAGCTGCTCGGGCTTGGCGATCACCAACACACCTCAACTACAGTATACTTTAGTAAAATACACTTTAGCATTGCTTCGCAATGCGCGGTGGTCGTCGCGGGCGCCCCACGACCAGCGCTGCCGGTACCGTATGCCCGTGAGGCTGGCGGACCTGCTGGCAGGGCTGTCGCGGCTCGCGGACCTCGGGTTCGGGCTGCACGCCGGCGAGGCGCTGCGGTCGTGCGCGCTCGCCACGAAGCTGGCGTGGTCCCTCGACCTGCCCGACGACGACGTCCGGGCCGCGCTCTACACGTCGTTGCTCCACCACGTCGGCTGCACCGGCTACGCCCACGAGACCGCACGGATCTTCGGCGACGAACTCGCGCTGAACGCGGCCGCGGCGCGGCACAACCAGACTGAGGCCAGGGACCTGTTCGCGACGTTCCTCCCGATGCTCACCCGGGGCCGGCCGCCGCTCGACCGAGCCAGGCTGGCGTTCACCGCGCTCACCCGAGGAAACAGCTTCGGCAGGGCGTACACCACGGCCGCCTGCGAGGTGGGGCGGGACGCCGCGCGCCGGCTCGGCATGCCAGAGGCCGTGCAGCGCAGCGTCTACCACGTCTACGAGCTAT